>JBGSRE010000139.1:0-3198 GCA_041737755.1 Oligoflexus sp. | reverse complement strand
GCTGGCGCGAAATTGAAAATTTCGCGCAGGGACTATCCTGAGCGAAGCGAAGGATCTCGTGGAATCAGGTACTTATCGGCGAGATCCTTCGTCGTTTCACTCCTCAGGATAGTCTCTGGCGCTTTAGGCGCCAGAGACTAGCTATGACGCCAACGGCAATCGCCTGACCAGCGGTGGCGTGGAAATTTAGGAAGTGTTCGATCGCTTTTTATCTATGGAAGCCTTTTCAAGAAGCCTGATCTTATCTTGAAAGATGGCGTCACTTTTGGTACTAAGGCCGGACACCTTGCATTTACGCTTGCCTGGGCAAAGGATAATCTCATCCCGTCTCTTGAAATTCGGCGCAAACACGCCCCCATAGCGAAGCAGCGGACTCCCGCGCGGATGGAGCAACGCGATTAACTTTTCGATCAGCTCCGCGGGGTGAAGTTGGATGCCCGTTGTGCTATCAGCCCAAGGCTGCTTCAGTCTCTATTCAATGTCACCGGCTGCATTTCTGGACAGCCTGTCCTCGGCAATCGGCGGCCTTGCCATGTAGTTTATCAACTTAATGAGGTCCGGATAGAGAGAACAGGGATCCCCGACGGCCCACTCAGTGGGCCTGGGGATGACGACGGCCACTGCGGACCCTTGAATTCCATTGGCCCCTCAAACCAGTCATCGAGAGGACCGGCATTTACGATTTTTCACTTAGAATTTCACGGAGTTCTTTTCAAGTCTTTCGAAGAAGTAAGAAGCAGTCCCAGTGAGATCACGAACTGCCCCGTGAACGGGGCTTATGACTAAGTACTCTTGAATTCAGCAACCAAGGCCGAAATGGAAGCTTTCGCATCACCGAGGAGCATGCGTGTGCCGTTATTAAAAAACAGTGGGTTGTCGACTCCAGCAAAACCGGGTTTCATACTGCGTTTGAAAACAATACAGGCTTTGGCTCGATCCACATCGATGATGGGCATGCCATAGAGCGGGCTGGTTTTATCGATGCGAGCAGCGGGATTGACCACATCATTGGCGCCTACCACTAGAGTGACATCAATCATTTCCATGTTTGGATTAACATCGTCAGGCTCCACAAGCTGATCGTAAGACACATTGGCTTCGGCGAGCAGAACGTTCATGTGGCCCGGCATGCGACCCGCAACGGGATGGATGACAAAGCGAACCTCAGTGCCGTTCAGCTCCAGCTGATCAGCCAATTCGCGGACGATATGCTGAGCTTGTGCCACCGCCATTCCATAGCCAGGAATGATCAGCACAGAACGTGCCGCTTCCAGCAGCATATAAGCATCCTCGGCAGAGATAGGCCGTGCTTCTCCAGCAAATACCTGTCCTTCCGACTTCTTTGCCGAGGCAAAGCCACTGAACAGAACATTGGATAGAGATCGGTTCATCGACTTGCACATGAGTTGGGTTAGGATAATCCCGCTTGCACCAACCAAAGAACCGGCAACGATAAGCACTTTATTCATGATAATAAAGCCAGCTGCAGAAGCGGCAATCCCCGAGTAGCTATTGAGTAGGGAAATCACCACGGGCATATCAGCACCACCAATGGGCAAGACGGAAAGGATGCCAAGCAGCAGGGACAGGATCAAGATGACCAGGAAAATCGAGGGATCCAGTTGACCAGTGAAAGCAAATACGCCGACTCCTGCGAGCAGTAAAAGGATGATCAGAATATTGAAATATTTTTGCCCGGCAAAGATCATAGCTTTGCTGCTCATTCGCTCCGATAATTTGCCGTAAGCGATGAGACTACCAGTAAAGGTAACGCCGCCAATCAACACTGCCGCGTAAATAGCGATGGCTGTCACAGCATCGAAGCTCTCGCTGGCGCGAAATTCGGACCAACCGACTAAGAGACTTGCGATCCCACCCGATCCATTGAACAGAGCGATCATCTCGGGCATCGAGGTCATCTGTATCCTTTGTGCAGTCCAGGCGCCGATCGCGGTACCGATCAGTATGCCGATCGCAATGTTTTGGTAGGAGAGTATCTTCTGATCGACCAGGGTTGCAATGATGGCCATAGCCATACCGATACTCGATACCATATTGCCCTTGCGGGCCGTGCTAGCCTTGCCCAGCATCTTCAGGCCAAGGATGAAGAGAATCGACGAGAAAATATAAATGAGCTCAATCCATTCGAGATTCAATTCCGACTCCCAACCTTGGTTTTAAACATCTTGAGCATTCGGTCTGTGACGATGTAGCCGCCGACCACATTGATCGTTGCAGTCACGACCGCGAGGAATCCTAAAGCCGTACGGGTCGTATCGGAAGTTGCCGAACCAGCGGCGAGCAGAGCACCGACAATGGTAATACCTGAAATGGCATTCGAGCCTGACATCAGAGGCGTGTGCAGCTGCGAGGGAACTTTGGCGATTAACTCGAAGCCAAGAAAGACGGAAAGGACAAAGACAAAAAGTAATAGACTCACGCGAGGCCTCCTGAAGCATGGATGAGCGATTGGATCCGCTGACTGGTGATGACACCTTCGTGGGTTACCAGCGCGCTTTGAATAATCTCGTCATCTCGATTCAACACCAAACGCTTGGCATCGTGGTTCCAAAAGTGGCTGATAAAACTTAGCAGATTGCTAGAATAAAGAAAGCTGGCGTCGACTGCAACCCTGGCTGGAAGATTCCGCATCGCGATAATCTTAACACCATTGATATCAATAATTTGATCAGCAACAGAACCTTCGACATTGCCTCCCGATTCAATCGCGGTATCGACCGGACAGTCGCAGATCTCAGCAAAAGAATCATGCATAGACGCATTGTCTTCCGCTTTCAAAAAGCCAATTTTCAATCCGGCGTCTATCATCTTGGCTCGATTTTGAGTCAACGCGCCTTCCAGCATATGCTGATAGCTTTTGATAAAATCCTCTTCAAAATAGCGAACAGCACCCCAATCCAAGAGTATCAATTGGTCATCACCTGATTCTTGAATGCGAACCTTATAATTGCCAAAATGGGGATCGGTTTGCATCATGCGGAAATGAAATAGTTCTTGAATGAAGAGCCAAGAAAAGGCGATCCCCAATCGATTCTTGCGTTCCTGTGGCAGATTTTGCACTTCCGGACTATCGAGATTGAAACCGGGTTCGTAACGAGTCGCTAGCACACGCTTGGATGAATAGCGGGAGTAGCACTGGGGAACAACGAATTGTTTTTCATCTTTGAGCAGTTCATG
>JBGSRE010000118.1:0-11760 GCA_041737755.1 Oligoflexus sp. | reverse complement strand
CAGTCGCAAGGCGCAGGGTGAATCAGGAATCCCGATGATCATGTCAGCCACGGTAGCCCGATTGCGACCGGTGGTGATGACTGCTTTGGTGGCCATTTTCGGATTTTTACCGATGATGTTTTCCCAAGGCATGGGAGCGGAGGTTCAAAAGCCACTGGCGACGGTCGTAACGGGCGGTGTTCTATCGTCTACGGTTCTAACGCTGTTTATTCTACCGATGTTATTTTCGCTGATTGAAAAGCGAATACACCGGTTCCGTGTCAGCGCACATTGATTCTGGCCTGCGGCGAAGGCCAGAGGCTCAAAAAATCATTGGGCGGTGAATGTTCGACAGCTATTGATGAGAATCGAATCAGCATGAGAAAGGGGATGGCGGTTCTGCCCGGGCTCGAACCAGGACTAACGGTTTCGAAGACCGTGGTGCTATCCATTACACTACAGAACCAAGAGAGACTTTGCTTTGCGACCAAAAGTGGCTCGATTTAAACGACCTGAAGCGACACACCTTGTCTAAAAGGGACATCGAGTGGCTTCCTCGTCTCGAAAACCCTGCCTAAATCGACGGCTTAGGCTAACCTTTGAAAGGGGAGTGTAACCTGATTTCAAAAGGAGGCTCAAGGTCTAAATGTCGCGTAATTCGGACGGACTCGATTCTTCCGCCCACTCAAAAACAACAGTTGACCGGACCAGAAGCGAGCCGCCTTTCATTTCGGTAAGAATGCGTTTCCTTACCAAAGATTCATTGAAGTTCTCGCCCCTGATGACGAAGGATGAACGAACGGGAAAATATTTTTTATCATCCTGGAAATATGTATGCTCCGCTGCTTTTTAAGCCTGATCACCTTGCTCTTTTCGTTGGCCGAAACAGCCAAGGCTGAGTCACTCGATCCTATTGCTATCTGGGACGGAACAACCGACTACCTGGAAATTCAAGACCATCAGATGGAGCACTTAGGGAGTGATCCCGTGCTGCCAAAAGTAGAGGATCAAGGCTCGACCATCAACCATATAAAGTCTGACCTTCGTTGGTATCGATTGCGTATAGAAAACCGCATTCCACGGCCGATTCAGCTCAAATTTTTCTCCACGAATCCGGTTATGCACCGCCTTATCGTGATTGCGGACGGAGGCTCTCAATCAGGACAACCTGCAAGCAAAACGGTAAGCCGTCGCGACCAATCACCGGATGCTGAAGACCGAAGGATCCGGCAGAACATGCTCCTCAATTCTGGATTAAATACTTTTTACATAGGCGTCAGTTCCTATTTGGTTATGCAGAATTTCTCGCTGACTTTTGATGAGCTGCTGCAGATCAAAGACAATCGCTACATTCTTGCCTCTGGATTTATCTTGGGCGGCATTCTCGTCATGATTCTCACTGCATTGGTCTTTTACTTTGGGTCGGCTCACCGGAGTATCCTGCTCTATGCCGTCTATGGATTCTCCCTTTTCCCATTGCTATTGACCCTTGCAGGCCTTCTGGGGCTTATTTTGCCCGCTGCATCGGTCGACTGGTGGGAGTCCCATTTTTCATTGAGCATTCAGCTCGCCACCCTGGGTCTTTTGGAATTTTCTATTTATATTTTGAACGTCAAAACACGCTATCCGCGGATCTATATAATACTAAGGGTCATGTCGGCTTTGGCTTTGCTTATGGTCCTGATAGGCCTGAGCTTAGACAGGGATCGCGGCCTGTGGACCTACACCCAGATCTCCAGTGCTATCACGATACTAACCGTGGTCACTATAGGACTCCGAATCTCTTGGCATGAATTCCGGGAAATTTGGTTCTATATTGGTGGACTGGGTGCTTTTCTAGGCTGCGCTGCAATTACCCTTATCGCTTCGCTTGGCTTCGATGTTTCGCCCTTGAATCCTGCCCTCTGCATGATGACCGGAGCGCTGATTCAGTTTTTCCTTCTACCCTTTGCCATCCGCTCGCAGTGGGATACCTTTGCAGTGGAAAGTCTTTACCAAAAAAATCAATTGAAGGAAATGCGCTCTCTCTTGCAAATCCTCACCCATGATATGGCAGGTCCGCTGTTTGTTATCCAGTCCATGGCCGAACTTCAAGAGAGCAAGCCAGGTTTGGAGCAGAAGACCAGGAATTCCTTTGAAAAGATTCGCAACGCCTCTCAGTCTGCTCAGTCGATGCTGAAGGTGGTCAAAGAATTAGAAGCCATTGAACTGGGCAAGATCGATTTGGTCCTTAGACCCGTCTCGCTTATGCATTGCTTGCAGACAGCTCTGGATATTTTAAAAACTAAAGCTGATGCCAAACAAGTCAAAATTGAAGTCGCCTCGGCTTTGTCTGAAGAAGACTTAAAAAGCATTTCGGTGTGGGGGGAACGGACTATTTTGGAACACACCATTCTACACAACTTACTCACCAATGCTATCAAGTTCTCCCAGCCTCTCGGGAGGATCCAGGTTCAAGTGCAGCGGGCTTCATCGCAGCAGATCATAGTGCGAGTCAAAGACTACGGAATCGGCATCCCTCGAACTCTTATGCCCTACCTTTTTTCTCATCATGCGAAAACGACTCGCAAGGGAACTGCCGGTGAAAAAGGGACCGGCCTTGGCCTTCCTCTGGCCCATCGGTACGTTCAAAAATTTGGTGGTAGTATTGATGTCCAGTCACAGTCCGAGCTTGAATTCCCTGATGACCATTGGACCGAATTTACCGTGACTTTAAAGAGCGTCAGTTGAGAAGACTTTGCCGCGGGGAAAGACTGTTTTCAATGCTTCGAGCTCCTTCGACAAGACCTCCACTCGCTTGTGCGCGTCCTTAACTTTGCTTTCGATTGAAGTCCCTATCGAGATATTTTGCAGATAGTTTTGAATATCATCTGGCTTCATCGACATGCCTGTTTTATGCTGATAGACGAAATTCTCAGCCTGCATAAATCGCGTTTCATACACCTGGGCCTGCTCTTGGAGTATTCCTATCAGATCGGTACATTCTTGCATAAGCCGTTCTGCAATCGACTCCCGTCTTCGAAAAGCCATGGCCTGTTCGATGTAATGGATGAGTTCTCGTTGCCGAAGAGGTTTTTCCATCAGATTATGGCAACCGATATTGAGCGCCTTCACGGCCAGATCCTTATCGGCCACGCCCGTAAACATGATGACTGGAACTCGATTCTTCACTTCGTTTAATTTTTCCAATAATCCCAAACCATTCATTCCAGGCATACGAAAATCAGTGACAATGACATCAATATCTGCCGTTTTTAAAATTACCTCTATGGCAACCAGGGGATCTTCGAAAGGTAGGAATTTGAATCCCTGATCTTCAAGCACTTCTCCCAACACATCTAGAATCTCTTTATCATCATCAATGAGAAGGATCAGACCTTTTTCCATCGTGCTCACCCCAAATTTCTGAAAGCCTGTGAAATCTGATTATAGGGGAAAGTCGCGACTGCCAGCAAGCAACAAGGCCGCCCTTGTCAGGAGAGTTTGAAGAGCGGCAGTTGCCTTAGGATTCCTGAACGAAATCTTTCCAGCGTTTCATGTAATTGACAAAGCCCATACTCAGTCCCTGTCGGGCGAGATACACGGGATCGTAGGGCGGCGGCAATGGCTGAAATCCCGGTTCTGCAGCCAGCCTTGGCCAATCGGCATAAGCGATCGCAATCCGGCCCAGGGCCAAAAGATCGGCACCTAGGGAGAGCGCTTGTGTGGCTTGTGCCGGGCTCGAGAGTCCACCCGCCACCATAAGAGCCATTTGGCGAGGCATTTCCGCAAAGTGTTCCAGCACCGTTTTGGATCCCTCCAAATCTGACAGTGGCTTCCGGAAAACGTCACCAAGAGAAATATGCAAATAGTCGACCTTTTCCTGGTCCAGCATGCGCGCAATTTCAAGGCTCTCTTCAAGCTTCAATTGCTGTCCTGCTTGATAGGCTTCCGGCGAAATCCGCACCCCCAGGATAAAAGGATCCGTAATCAAAGAGCGTATTCTGCGGACGATCTCCATCAAGAGACGGGATCGATTTTCCAAAGTACCGCCCCATTTATCGCGCCTTTGATTGGTCGATGGATCGAGGAATTGGGTGATGAGATAACCATGGGCTCCGTGAATTTCAACGCCCGTAAAACCAGCTCGATAGGCCCGATGGGCGGCCTGAACAAAGGCTTCAATAATAGCCTCAATCTCTTCACCAGTGGCTTCCCGCGCACCTTCTCCGGTATCATCACCGGCAGCAATGGGCGAAGCGGACAGTGGCTGGACTCCTGTGAGCCGACTTGGCGAACGCAATCCGCCATGATAAAGCTGCACCAAACCTTGGCTATGGTGGTCCCGAAGCATTTGGGCTATTCGACGCAGACCCGGCAAAAGCTGATCACTGTATATTCCTAACTGACCTCCAAAGCCTTTGGCGGCAGGCATCACATGAGACGCGCAGGTGATGATGCTGCCAAATCCGCCGATTGCTCGACGCCTGAGCCATTCCAATTCATCATCGCCAAGCCTGCCATCCTCATGGCTTTGCATATTAGTCATGGGAGCGAGAGCGATACGATTCATCGCTGTCAAACCCGATCGAAAGGTATATGGAGTCAACAAATCCGCCAAGGCAAAGCCCTCCCTCAAAAGACAATCTTTTCTATCTAGTCTCTGGCGCTTTAAGCGCCAGAGACTATCCTGAGGAGTGAAACGACGAAGGATCTCGCCGATACGCGCCTGATTCCACGAGATCCTTCGCTTCGCTCAGGATATTCTCTGGCGCTTAAAGCGCCAGAGAATATCTAGCATGAAAGTTTGGCTGGAGCGAGAAAAAGCTGAATCAGAGCGCTTTTCCAGCGCTTGCTGAAATCAAGCTGCTTTGTGGTATAATGATCGGCAATTACCGAGGAAGGGAGGGCGCATGCTGGAGGGTATCCTCAAGGTCCTGGATGCTGAGCAGCTGTGGAACTGCCTGATCGAAGAGCTGCTTTCGCCCAGTCTTTTAGCGAGCCCAGAGTCATCCATCAGGGATCTCGTGCAAGGCCAAACGCCAAGGCCACCGGTCATGCCAGATGTCGTCCTGCTCAAAAAACTTGTGCCGCCGGAACTCTATAGGCAGGCTATGCAAGGTGGTTGGATGGGCATGCATGCCTTGAGCTTCGCCTTGCGTCATCGCGTGACCCAACTGCAGATGATCTTTCATTCTGCCGCTCGACAGAATTCTGTGGCAGTCGATCCGGGACTTCGCGATCATCTGAAGGAAATGTGGCGACAGATGGGATTCCAAGCGGTCTGGCCGGTGTTTGGATTCTCTGCCATCGGTGTGCATGCAGGACTGCGAGCTGATAGCTGCTGTCGGGCCTATGATGCATTTGCCATCGCCGCATGCGCTGCCGAAACTTCGGAACTCTTTTGTAGCGCTCATGCATCCGAAGCTTATTGGGAGATTGAAAAACCGACCTCGAATCAAGCCGTGATGTTTGCTTTCTATGCGCAACTGAATAATTTTACCTTGTATGAAGAGTCTGATCTGGACCGCATGACGAAGGATTTTTGGAGTTCCGTGCAAAGATTCCGAACAACGGCGCATGGGTCCTTGAAGGAGGCCTTGCAGCAATTCGGTTGGGCGGATGAGCAGGAGCTAGGTCGCTCGGATATGACCGAGCTCCGTCGACGATTTCTGCAACTTTCATTGCAGCACCATCCTGATCGCGGCGGACAGGATCAGGCTTTTATTCTCCTGCAAACTCACTATCGCCAGCTGAAGAGCTATCTTGAGTCTTTGCCAGGATAATTAGTCTCTGGCGCCTAAAGCGCCTGAGACTATCCTGAGGAGTGAAACGACGAAGGATCTCGCCGATAAGTACCTGATTCCACGAGATCCTTCGCTTCGCTCAGGATAGTCCCTGCGCGAAATTTTCAATTTCGCGCCAGCGACTAATTAACCCAAGTCACGCAGCAGTGCCGGCGTCCCTGCAAAACGCATGCGTGCCTGAATGTCTTCAAAATTACTGGCCAAACCGGTCGGAGCTGGGAGGACGGCTTCAGCCGGCGAAAATGGGTCCACGCCCTCGGGCAGGAAAGCGTCCAAAGGTGCTTCATCGGGACGTTGGGTACTGGGCCGGGACTTGCGAAGAGATTTTGGCGTGTCTCGCGACAAGGTTTGGAGGATCGCAGTCCGCACCAGGTCATTCACGGAGATCAGATTCTGCTCGGCATAGCGCTCCAAATGGGCTAGCAGTGACGCATCAAGTGTCACAGTCAAAGCAGAGCTGCTCGGCGGCACGTCGCTATTGGGCATCCTTTTCTCCTGCTGGAATTGGCTGATTTAAAAGCCATAATAACACAGTAAAGACGGAAGATCCAAGAGGCTGTCGAGAGCCCCTTGTTCCAAAGTCCATGTTCGGATAGGAATGAGACTTCGTTTTTTGATCGAGGATTGTTATGGAAGACCTATTCGAAGCCATCCGGGAAAATGCCTCTAAAGATGCCTGGTCACGCGGTGTGGAACTCGCGCGACAGGATGCCGTTACGGGCGATCGCAGCAGCGCGGAAGAAGTTGTGCTGCGCGTTTTGGATCGAAAGAGTGGAGTCAGTGCTGTCATCACTCTCTTGCCGGAAGACCTCGACTGGAATCGCGACTGCGCCTGCAAGGTGGATCCCTGCCATCACGTAACGGCAGCCATCATCGCTTTGAAGCGAGCCCTAGAACAAGGCCAGGAGCTGCCTAAATCTAAAACGGCAGCGGGCTTCATTATCCATGCGCTGACTCGCGACCACGGCGCCTTGCATTTCGAACGGGTCATCAGCTGTGACGGACTCCTTCAGCTCTTGACTGTGCCGCTGACCAGCATTGCCACAGGCCGTATTCTCAACGTTCCGGTCACTCCAACCAAAATAGATTTAGCTATCGAATCCGCTCTGCAAGGAGATCGCCGAGGTCGATTGCCAGCAGCCACCATCAACCGAATTTTACCCTTGCTTATGGAAGCTGAAGTCACCCTGGATGGCCAGCCCTGTCCTGTCAGCCGTGAAGCTTTGGGTTTGTTCATTCATATTCGAGACGAAGGCCTGGGCATCTTTGTTCAAGGCCGAAAAAATGCGCGGATCACCGAAACCTTTAGCAATGGCGCGGTTCTCTCCGGCAAAGTCCTGCATCCCCAAGCAGAATTGCAGCTTGATCCTGACGAGAAACAGATGCTGGCGGCTGGTTTTATGGTGGCGCTGCGTGATTTGGAAAAATTTTCCAGTGAAACATTGCCCAGGTGGGAAAGACGCTTTCCCATTGAAAATCATGCGAAAAACCTGCCCAATTTTGTGGATGCGGAACCGCAGCTCGAAATGCATTTGGAAAGTCGTGGCCATGAGCTTTGGCTGCAACCCGGAATTGTCTATGGTCAGCCAGCGATTGCGCATATTCGCGAAGGCATATTTCGTCCAACAGGCGCCGATGTACCTATTCGAAAGCCCGATGCCGAACGGCGTTTGAAAGACGAACTCTGGCGTCAATGGGGAATGGAACTTTATCAAGGCCGCTCTTATGGAGCGCAGGAAGCTTTGCGCATCGTCGAACAAATGCAGCAGTGGAAGGGCGCGGTCAGCGGTGATGGACTGCGCAAATTTCGCCTCGAGGGTTCACTCAAAGGATCTTTAAAGTGGAATGAAGGTCGCTTGCAGGTCGATCTGCACATGGAAGAAAACTCAGGCAGCGGCAGCCAGAGTCGCGTCGATTCCCTGCATGCTTTGCAAGCCTGGGAACGTGGTGAAAGTCTGGTGCCTTTGCTCGATGGAGGATTCGCGAAACTGCCTCAGGATTGGCTCGCGAGTTGCGGACGACAGATACTGGACCTGCTGCTGGCTCAGGAGCAAAAACAATTTCTACCGAAGGCGGCTCTCCCTCAAGTCATCGGTCTCTTTGAAGACCAGAACCTTGTGACGCCACCCGAATTGGAAGCCTTTCGGAAATTACGTCGGTTTGATTTTTTGAGCGCAAAACCATTGCTACCTCCTCACTTTGCTGCCGAGTTGCGCAGCTATCAGCAGCAGGGAGTCGCCTGGCTTCAGCATTTGCAAAAGCTGGAGTTAGGTGCTCTGCTCGCGGACGACATGGGTCTCGGCAAAACCGTACAGGCTATTGCTGCCCTTGCTGCCAGCAAAAATCTCATCATTGCCCCGACCAGTGTTTTGCCGAACTGGAAACGTGAATTAAAGCGATTTCGTCCCGATCTGCGCGTTTGCATGTACCATGGATCGCAAAGACAATGGGATCCTGATGCTCATGTGATACTGAGCAGCTACGGACTTTTGCGCAGTGAAGAGGAAAGTTTTGTGCAGCAGCACTGGAATTGTGTGGTGCTCGATGAAGCCCAGACCATTAAAAATCCTGAAAGCAAAGTAGCCCAAGTCACCCAAAAAATACCGGGAACCTTTCGCCTCGCTTTGTCAGGAACTCCGGTCGAAAATCGCTTGGACGATCTTTGGAGTCTGTTCGCCTTTCTCAATCCTGGCCTGCTCGGTGGACGCAAAGACTTCCGCGAACGATTTAGCCGGCCCATTGAAGATGGTGAGGCCATTGCCTCTGAGCGTTTGCGTCATATGATCAGACCCTTTATTTTAAGGCGTTTGAAGCGAGATGTGGCACCGGAACTGCCACCGCGGATCGAAAAAGTTCTCTATGCTGAACTCTGGCCCGAAGAACGACAACTCTATACAGCAATCCAAGCCGCGACAAGGCAGGATATCGTTGACAAACTGCAATCCGGCGGTTCCGTCATCGAGGCCTTGGAAGCCCTCTTGCGCATGCGGCAAGCCTGCTGTCACCCGAGCTTGCTACCGCAGCAAACCGCGCCGCACTCCTCGAAGCTCACTGTTCTTATCGAGAGCCTGGAAACAGCCCTCGCTGAAGGCCACAAAGCTTTGGTATTTTCCCAGTGGACCTCGCTCTTGGATCTTCTGGAACCGCTGCTTCATTCGGCTGGTATCAAGTTCTTACGCTTGGATGGAGCCACTACCAATCGCGAAGTTGTGGTCGACAGCTTCCAAAAGTTGGATGGTCCTCCCGTGCTCATCATGTCGCTGAAAGCTGGCGGTGTGGGCTTGAATCTGACCCAAGCCGATCACGTCTATATTCTAGATCCTTGGTGGAATCCGGCAGCCCAGGATCAGGCGGCCGATCGAGCTCACCGCATTGGCCAGGACAAAACTGTCATGATTCATCCCATTGTTGCCCTGGACAGTGTCGAGGAAAAAATTTTGGAGCTTCAGGCTGTTAAAAGATCCCTGGCGGCCGCTGCCATGGGGGAAGGCGCCGTGATTCCATCCTTGACGCGCGACGATCTTTTGCAACTCCTGGCCTAATCACTGTTTTTTTCAGCTTTTTCTGCTTGTTTTAATTTCCAAGCAGAAGACGCAAGGGTCAAGAAAAATTCAGAATCTTCCGATGCATGAACCATGATAGAGGTCCAGTCAAGGGAGCGGTTCAGCTTGGGTAACGCCGATAAAAACCTCAGTGTTCTGGTTCTCTCAGCTCACAAAGAGCATGCTGAAACTATTATCAAATCCCTAAAAAAACTGGAATTCACCAAACTTCAGGTGATGGACAATGGTATCGAAGCACTCCAAAAAATGACCGATCAGAATTTTGGTTTTCTCATTTGCGACCAAAACATCCGTTTCATTCCTGGTTGGCTGCTCATCAAGGAAATCAAGAATTCTGACAAAGTTCCAAACCTTCCTGTCATTCTGTTCGGCAAGGATGCCCAGCCCGATACGGACGAAATGCTGCAACGCTATGGTCTGGTCAAGTATCTCCAGTTTCCTGTCAATCCAGCCCAATTGGATTTTACTATCAACTCAACCCTTTTGCTGTTCAACACCTCGGGAACAGTGGAAAATAAATACAGCAAGGCTAAGGATTCCTTGCTTAAAAATCAGCCCAACGAAGCCATTGAGCTTTATTCCGAACTACGCAGCCTGACCAAAAACAGTCCTCGAAGTTCGATGGGCTTGGCCCAGGCCTTTCTCCAAAATAAAGAGGATTTCAAGGCCGAAAAAGTCATGGAGGAGCTGGCTCAAAGCGACGAAGAATCGCCATCCTCTGCGATCTTAAAAGCTAAAATTCTGCTCCAAAAGCAGCAGAATGATCTAGCCCTTGCCACTCTTAAAAAAATGCTCGCAAAAATTCCTAATGGCTTTTATTTTACTAAAGCGATTCGTCTGCTCATGGATCATCAGCTCTTTTCTTTAGCATCACCCTTGTGTCTGCAGGCCATAGCCGCTGATATTCATAGGCCAGAATATTTGCTTTGTTTGGCGAAAGATCGATACAGTAGCCATGATATCGAAGCCACTTTGGACTTTATCCAGCAGCATGAAGCGGCTTTCGGCATGACCAGCGAACTCTACAATCTCTCTGGCGTTTGCTACAAAAAGCAAGGCGATCCCGATCGAGCCATCAAAGCCTATGAGCAGGCTCTGCGACTCAGCCCGACCGATGCCCGGGTGTATTTTAATCTAGCCATGTGCGCCATTCCCATGAAACGAAATGAAGAGGCCGCTCACTATCTTGAACTTTGCCTGCAGTATTCGCCAGGATTTCCTAAGGCTCAGGAAAAACTCGATGAACTGCGAAAAAGGATCGCCGCGGCATGAGTGAGTTTGGATCCGCTTTCGATGACGATATTATCAATAGCCTGCTTGGCAGCGGGGCATCGCCTATTGAGCTGAGGGTGGTCGCTATTATTGATCGCTACGCCCGTGAGCTTGTGCAAAAATTTCAAGTTCAAAACCCTGAGATGCAAGTGACCACGGCCCACTATGATGATGATGTGCGTATCTTTCTGGAAGACGCCGACATTGTCCTAGTAGAATGCCGCCTGATGGAAGGCTTTCAGGACCTTAAGCTGATCAACGCCATCCGGGAAATAAGGCCACTTATCCCCATTATTGCGGTCAGTAGCAATATGGATGCCGAGTTTATGGTGGCCGCCTATGAAACCGGTGTATCCGACTATGTGAATGCCGATATTACAGTTGAACTTCTGCTCGCCAAAATCCGCTGTATCCACCGAATGGCCGAAGCTGCTCGTCATCTGGAAACGAAAAACAAGGAAGTCGTTGACTCCATGCAGTCGTTGCGACATTCTAAAGAGAAGCTCAAGACTGAAATCAGTTCGCGAATCAATGCCGAAACTCAAAAAGAATTTGCTCAGGAATTGGCGGCGATTCACAAACAGAACAAGGAAATTCTCGACAACCTTCGGGAGGCTTTTTTTATTATAAAAAAAGACCTCAGTATCGCCCCTACCACATCCGCTTCTTGCAAAGTTCTCTTTGGCAGTGATCTAGGCCGCAAAGCCCTGGGAAAAATCCTGCGCCTTCGTGACGGTCGCGAGGAGTTCATGAGGTTTAGTCTTGAGCAGCTATTTGAGGACTTCATGCCGAGCGAAGTTACGATCAGCATGATGCCCAAGCTGGTTGTAACTGAAAAAGGTCGCAGTCTGGAATTGGCCTATACCGTGATTAATGACAAGCAGAACAAGCCGGATCGCGTGATCGTTGTCGCAGTTGATGTTACAGAGTCAGTCCACCAGCAACAGCAGTTTCAGAAGCAGATGGATCTGGTCCATTGCCTGTTTGCTATTTTGCAGAATCAGGATGCATTTCAGGAATTTCTAGCCGATTTCAAGAATGATATCAGCATTCTTAAGAGCTCCAGGCACCGCGAAACTGTGACTAACCCATGACACAGTCGCGAGCCAACTCTGCTGCCGCTCATTCCAGTTGCGCACGTGTGCGTCTGGTGCCCTGTC
>JBGSRE010000117.1:0-2812 GCA_041737755.1 Oligoflexus sp. | reverse complement strand
ACGGCGACCGCCCTTCACAACTTTGGCCACTCGAGCGATGTTAACAACCTTGTCTTGCAAGTTGTCTTCGCTCGCGCGCTTCTCTTCACCGCGTCGATCGTCTCTTCGATTATTGCTATTATTATCTCTGTTCAGGTCTTTAGCCACTGACTTGTGGTGTTTTTATGAAAGTTGGAATCGATGTGGACGTGCAGTCCAATATGACCCTTATCGGTGAATTTGATAGCATTGCTCAGCAGCTGAGAAATCACATTCTTGATACGTTCGATGTCGCCAATGAAATTTTGCGGAATTTCTGCATCGGTCTTGAGGCTGAACTGCAGCTTCTTGTCGTCACACAGGCCTTGAAAATGGCTGCTGATCGTGCTGAGCAGATCATTTAAGGCAAAGGGTTTGGCGGCGAAGCGGAAATCGTTCTTGTCCATTTCCGTGTAGATCAGGATGTCTTCAATAAGGCGCGAGAGATGGCGAGTGGAGATGTGCGAGTTGCGGATAATGTTTAAGGATTCTTGATCATTCTGACTGTCGAGAAGATCCTCAAGCGTCATGAGGATGACATTGAGAGGCGTGCGCAATTCGTGACCAATAATGCTAAGAAACTCTTGTTTTGCCCGATCAGATGTTTCAGCCGATTCCCGCGCTTTGCGTAATTCTTCGACATATACTTTGTTTTTAGCATTCAGCCACCACTTCTCGGCCAAATTCATGACCATCTGCTTCATCTCCGTTACCTCAAAAGGTTTCGACAGAAACAGATACTTGTCATTCACGCCGACTTCATGAGCAATGTCATGCCACGAATAATCGGAATAGGCCGAGCAGATAACGATTTCGATATCTTGGTCTACTTCGCGAATTTTTTGAATCGTTTGCAGCCCGTCCCAGCCGGGGGGCATCCGCATATCAACGATGGCGACCGAGTACGGCTTGCCCATCGCAACGGATTTTTTCACCAGCTCATAGCCTTCCTGGCCTTGGAAGGCAGAATCGAAACTGAGTGAAGGCTCTTTTCTGAGAGTCTGGGAATTGTTTGCCGTTCCAAACACATCCTTTTTTAGGGCATCCAGAAGGTCGTTTTTCCGAGACTGAAAGATGGTCCGAATATTATTGTGAATCTCTTCAACGTCATCGATGATGACAACGCGCGTTTCTTCCATCGATTCGATCCTATAGTATTGAAAGTTCCCGCCCGAAGGGGACTATTCCCAACTCACTCGGCTTGCTTGCATCCATCCCATTATAATGTGTGAGTTCCATAGCGTCTATGAGAGGCAAGGAAATGCAAGGGATCTATATCAAAATGACTTATTGAGCTGGAGCTGGTTATTTACGCACAAAAGTCATGACAATTTCGAAGAAAATCAGCAAGACGATGGTCAACTCCAGCCAGTAGAGCCGACGATCCCGCATCGTTTCGACGATCACTTCCAAAGTTTGCTGGATCAATTGCAGCTTGTATTCGAGGGCTTGAAATCGTTCGGGCAAGTCAAACATAGCCCGCAGATCACCATAGATATCATCCATGATCTTGTCTTCCCAGACTAGATCAGGCTTGTCGAGTAAGTGCAGGACGCGGATGACCGTGCTACGCAGAGTTAAGGATTCCGCAATCCGGCGATTGATAGGGGCAATAAACCAGTTGTTGGTCCAACGGTTGCCCATTTCTATCAGCATCTCGTCGACCTGCTTCCAAGCCTCTTCCACGAGGGACTCATAGTATTCCATCGAAGTACTCTGGGCCAGAGTCGAGGCAATGACTTCCATTCGATCCAGATTCAGATGATCAATGATGAGTCGATTGAATTCCACCTGGACCGGACCGACTTGCTCGACGACCACAAAAGTATCGGTGATGGTGGACTTTAGGGTTGGAACAGGGTCTAGACCCATCAATTGATTCAGTTCCTCTGTCTGTACTTCTGGAGGGACATTCCAAAAGACCACCGAACCATGATTAAAAATAAAAACATGACCATCCTCGCCGATCTTGGAGCTGAGAGACGCCTTGGGGTCAATAGAAGATTGGGCCCCGGTATATTTTCGAGACAACTCGACCATATCAATGCTTTTAGAAAAGGCATAGGAACGGAGCGTATGGGTTGTGGGCTTCATCAGAACATCCTTGTCGCTGGAAAACCAGTCACCTTCCCATCTTATTACGGACGGGATACTTCCGACAATCTGTGTTCTGTTGAATTCACCTCAGAATCAATGAGCCACATCGGTTTTGTCTTCGTATTCCAGGGCCTTGATGATCTCGTCTTTCCACATCGGGGTGGTGGTGCTGGCTTTAGCTAACTTCAAAGCCTGATCGGTAAATTCCTTGCGAGCCTGCTGCACTTTGCTCATATGCAACTGTTTGAAAACTTTGAAGCTATTCACTCGATTGGGGCCTAAGGTTTCGGCGATCACAACCTTATCAATCGCCTCAATCCCCTGCTTGGCGACGGCGGTCAAGCGCAGCATGGCGGGCGCGCAATAAGCTGTCACCCCTATCTGACAAACTTTCAAATAGTGCTGCTTTTCCCCTTCAAAAATATCAAAATATTTTTTTACCACAGCTTCAGGATCTTTGATTAAGAGGTTGTTTTCGGAATACACGATGGCTTTCGTCAGGAGTTCTGCGCGACGGAAGCGGAGATATCCAAGCGACTCCTGAACTTCCTTACTTAATTTGGCAAAGTTGATCAATTTGGGCTCGATTTCGGCCATACCCTTGAGGTCTTTGCAAAACGATGTCGACTTTATATTGCTGGCGGCTGGCAAGCAGCGCTTGCCAAAGGGGCAGTAAATAATCCGAAGGCTGATCCAG
>JBGSRE010000087.1:0-7944 GCA_041737755.1 Oligoflexus sp. | reverse complement strand
TGACCAACTGCAGAACTATTTGTTTGGGAATACTATCGAGCGCTCCAATATGCAGCGTGGGTCGATTGGGTTTCATCCGATCTTGCAGAACTTCATACATCTCCGAGCCCATTTTAAAAATGCTCTTAGAGTAGTCGAGAGCTACCTTACCCTGCTCGGTCAAGAGCAGCTTCTTATGCTTCCGCTCAAAGAGCAGAACTCCCATCATGTCCTCAAACTGCTTCAATTGGGCACTCAGGGTCGGCTGTCCGAGGCGAAGTTTTTCAGCAGCTTTAGAAACCGAACCCTCCTCCGCAATAGTCATAAAGTAGAAGAGATGGTGATAGTTAATCCATGGCGTCATAAAGTCCTCCGGATTTTCTCTTGCAGCGAAAATAACCCTATAAACTAACACATCTATTTTATGAGGTGATGCAGAAAAGCAATCTCAAGCCTCCGGAATTTCGCCCCTTCTAGTCCGATTCGGCTGGCGATAGTTCAGAGTTCCTGCACCAATAAATCGGCGATAATTCGAATCGCAGAGGCGCATGGGCTTGCAAAAAATCCGCAGTTCTCGCTATATTGCCCGAGGTCCATACAGGGCCTTCGCGGAGGCAGAAAAAGTTTGGAATCATTCCCCCCCTATCAAGTCAGTCCCGAACTCCTCAAGGAGCAGGGCAGCAGTCTGCTCGATCTGCTGGTTCAACACTTCCAGAAGCTGGATAGCTCCAGCATCAAACCCAAGCGGGCGCCGGGTGATCTTGCCGCTGCCTTTGGTCGGGAAGCACCTTCTCAACCCAAAGAGTTTGGCGAGTTGCTCCAGGATCTGGAAAAAAAGATTCTGCCGGGCGTGACTCACTGGCAACATCCTCGTTTTTTTTCTTACTATCCAGCGGCTTCATCCCTGCCAGCGATATTGAGCGAACTGGCAATAGCCGCCCTCGGATCAGTGGGACTGCAGTGGAGCGCCAATCCTATCGGAACCGAACTGGAATGTGTGGTGATGGATTGGATTGCACGGATGCTACACGCCTCCGATGATTCTTCATTTTTGCACAGCTCCGCTCAAGGAGGCGGGCTGATTCAAAATACGGCCGGTGATGCATTGGTTGCCATCATGGTCGCTGCGCGTGTGCGCAAGCACTTGCAAGTCGCAGGATGGACCAGCATGAGCCCACTCAGTGCCGAGCAACGTGAATCGATTTTCTATCGGGACTCTTCGAAACTGGTCGCCTACATG
The DNA here is from genome assembly GCA_041737755.1 of Oligoflexus sp. Taxonomy (GTDB): domain Bacteria; phylum Bdellovibrionota_B; class Oligoflexia; order Oligoflexales; family Oligoflexaceae; genus Oligoflexus. The sequence goes on along the minus strand of JBGSRE010000087.1, from coordinate 6,725 downwards.
TCGGATCAAACTCATTTTTCCGGCCCAAAGGCTGCACGAGTTGCGGGTTTAAGAGTTCGCAGCATCCCCGCCACCAAACAAGCCGATGGCAACTATGGAATCTCCGCAGCACAGGTCCGTGCGGCGATGGAAGCAGACATTCGTTTAGGTTTGATCCCCTGCTGTGTTCAATTGAATTATGGATCCACTAATACCTGCGGCTATGATGATATTGAATCGTTTGAGGGCTGCGCAGACGAGCTGGGTGTCTGGATTCATGTGGATGCTGCCTATGCGGGCGCCTCGCTTATCCTGCCCCAATTCAAACAGCGTTCTTTGACCATCCAGCGGGTAGCGACATCTTTTAACTTCAATGGTTCGAAATGGTTTCTTTGCGGCTTCGATTCGGCTTTTCTCTATATTCGCGATCGCCGTCTTTTGAATGAAGTCTTCGCTGCTTCGGGAGTTTATCTCGACCAGGTGCAGGCAGAAGAAATCTATAGTCCTGAATTCAAAGACTGGGCAGTACCCCTGGGTCGGCGCTTTCGATCGCTCAGGATTTGGATGGTCATCGAATACTTTGGAGTCGAGGGTCTGCGAAATTTCTTGCAGCAGTCGATCGACCAGGCGGATTGGTTGCGGCAACAGATTCAATCATCCCAACGATTTGAATTGACGACGCCTACCGACCTTGGTCTGGTGTGCTTCCATCTCAAACATGCACCGGAGAAAAACACCGAACGCTTCATGACCCATCTGCAGTCTATGCCGGAGAATGGGACGGCTTTTCTCGTTTATCCTTCCCAATGGCAGGGCATGCCTTTCGTTCGGATCGCACTCGGTGGTGCAAACACCACGCTGAACGATGTCAAAACTTTTTGGCAACTCTGTGAGGCTTGGCAGGACGGTTGAGCGGTCGATCCCCATGCCGATGCTTGCATTTTTTTTAAAAAGGCTTGCTATGCGCCTTCATGGGGAGACGAGCCAGGATACTATTCAATCGTAGACGAAGCCTTTTGCTCGAGGCGCTTTTGCAACTGATCCTCGTAAAGAGATGGCGGCTGAATGGGTTTGCCCAAAAGTTCGGAATAGTCTTCCGGTTCGGTATCCAGCGCCAGATCTTCAATCGATTTCTTACCCAACACAGGCTTGGTGACCACGATCAACTCAGGGTCTGTGCCAATCACATAGCCATTCTTGACGTTGAATGAGTAGGCGGTACCCGGGCCCCGGGTTGCCCAGAATACATTTTCTGTTCCAGTTTGCCCGACTCCATTGGATTTGCTTTGCCGGTTACCAACCTGTAAGGCATCTTCGATATAAAGACTATCGAAGAGATTCGAAATAGCCAAAGGTTCATGAGTATCCACCGGACCTATACCGCAGGTTCCACTCAACTGATTGTTGAGCGAACTACAAATTCTTCCCCTAAACGAAGCAAAGCGGAGGATGACATTACCGGAAGCACTAGCAGTCCCTAAAAAAGTCAAGTTATGTCGACCATCTTCGCCTCGGCAGTCTTTGATAAGCACTTCATTGACCAAGCCCAAGATGAAAAGATAGCCATTGCCCTTCTCGCCGCGATGCTGAGCCTTTTGCAAATAAACCTGTTCCACGGTCACGCGATAGCTGCGATCAATGCCCAGCCCATGGCTTGCCAGATGCTCTGTCTTACCATCCCGCGCAAAGCTTTTAAGGCGCCTCACCCACACATCACGCGACCAAATAACTGAAATGGCCTTAGTACCTCCTCCGGTGAAATAGGTCCAAGCCGCTTCAATACTTTCTAGCGCTGAATTGACCGCAAAATCTTCCAGACCCGACTCGGTCGTCAGACCCATGATTCGTCTCAGTTTAGCTCGGTCACGAACTTTCACTGGGTAAAACAAAGGAACTTCAAAGTAAACTCGCTGGCCTTCCACTCTTTCGATGATGCGACGGAAATTATCAACTTCATTGTTAATTCTCTTAGAATCCAACCAGTAGCTTTTGGAATTATGTTCATCGGCAAACTCTTCCGTCAAATTCCACGATAAAACAATATCCTGTCCTGCTTTGAGGTCGGTGACATTCGTCAGCTCAACAAAGCGGTCGCCGGCCTGGGCATCCTTGGCCAAGAGCCATCCATTATTGTTTTGGACCAGAGGCTTTTCCGAGCCCAAAATAATGGACACTTCCGGAGTGGCCAGGAAAAATTTTGTTTTATCGGCCCCCGCACCGCGGAGCACAATCCCTTGGCCCGAAATACGAAGGCTCGTCTCAAGCCGATACTTGCCTGCCGGAAGGTATATAATCCCCGGTTTTCCAGAGCTTTTTACTGAGTCAATGGCGGCCTGCAGCGCAACCGAGACATCTTTACTGCCATCCTTAACGAGATCGAGTGTTGTGATAGGAGCGAAATCGCCCTCTGGTATGGCAAGCTCCCCCTGCCGATAGCCTGCATAGGAAAAGTCAGCAAGCCCCCATTCACCGGAGTCGGTTTTCACTTTATATCCGGGCTTCCAGCTTTCAGGATAAAGAACACTTCGAGACATCGCTTTACCAGATACCGACAGTTCCGAATCATTGACCTGGCTGCGCGTCAGAGAAGATTTGCAAGCGAGACTCGGCAGAGTGACAAGGAGGAGCAGCCCAAAAAATCTCTTCATCCATCACCTCATGGAATTCAGGGACATGTATTACTTGCGAATCGTTGCGGGGAGAGCTCGTCCATTTTAGCAAATTACAGGCAAATATGTATCTCTTTATGGCGCTATTAATCCTGGCAAAATAGTAATTGACTGGCTGGCCAGAGCTTTCATTCTATGACTTTTTATGCGAAGGTGCTTCTGCAAATCTGCCTTACGCATATATGTATGTCTTTTTAGCATTCACAGCGAATACGGGGAAAAAAATGAGAACGTTGATGTCGGCCCTCTTGCTCAGTCTTCTGTCTGCACCAGCCATGGCTGCCGTTCCCTTCCAGAGTGGAACTTTTGATCTCTATAGCGAAGCATCCTATGTCTCCAGTTCTTGCAACCTCGGCACAGGATTGATTCTGGATCGCGGCAAATTACTCGGTGAAGTCGCTCTCTTCGAAGATTTTGTCAAAGGCAGCTGCAAAGTAGCTGTTCGGCCCAATACCCGTTTTACTCGATTGACTTTTCTAGGCTCGAACTGCGGATCCAGAATCTATCAGGGTGGCTTTTTCACAGGTGAAGGCTTTGTGCAGGCGACTATTACTGATCATCGCAGCCGTCGCTGTAAAGATCTTGTTCCCGCCAAAATTATAGTGACATTCCAACCTGCTGAAGGTCCCGCGCTCACTCTCTACAGTCAGGATCGTCGCGCTGTAGAAAACAGCGCCGAATAAACCTCGCCGCTTTGATTCCGCCACTTCGCTCAGACCTTGTCCGCTGGGCAGTGGTCTTTGCTCCCAACTCACCATGCTTCAAAAGAAGATTCCACTTTGGTTTGGTCTACCTATCTTCATGATCGGTTCTTTGGTTGCCTACTGGCTCCCTTTGAATTCTCGTTTACGGAAACCTCAGACAAATGCGGAATCCGCACAATGCCTCCTGTCGGATGAACTCAACTCTAAGCTAGAAGCTAAAAATAAGATTCTGGCGAATAAACTGGCAGAGCTGGCGCGCGTTGACCTTGCCGACTACCTTCGGCTCCAGAAAGAAGAGGAGCAGTTCGAAAAATCGCGAGAACTCTTGGGAAAAGTTTTTCTCGTACTCTTTGAAAATCTCCTGAGCAATATTCCGCAAGATCAAATGGAATTTGCCCGTGCCTCGGCAAAGGAGTCCGGCAGCGATAATGGCGACCAGAAGCCCTCCAACATCAACAGCGCATCAGTGCAGGGCCATGCACAGATATCTCGCGCGGGCGATGCAGGAGTCCGAGCAAATTCAGAATCGCAGCAGGGTCCAGCCTGGAATTCCCATGAAAAGGATCTGGCCTTGGTCCAGGCCGATAAGCCGGAACAATTTTTGGCTTCCGCCGTGATCAAAGACATGAGCGCTGAAATCAAAGGCTATAAGAAATTTAAACCCAATGACTCGAGATTGAATGGCCTCCAGGGCTTCTTTGCAGGCGACCTTATTTTTGAAGACAAAAGGCGCAAACCTTGGCAGATAGAAAGTTCTATTGTTTAACAACATTAACCAGAAACATCCAATATTTAAAGAAGTAACGGATTTGAAATGGAAGCAATTCCTGTTGCATATTTCGCTAATAGGCAATAAGAGCTCAACTTCTGCTCGGATGGGTCGAAATTAGAAAAGAATAATTCGAGTGAGGCTTCCGTATGAAGATCCAATTCGCCATTTTATTAGCTATAATTCCTTTCCTTTCTTCTTGTGATAGCAAAGGTGACAAAGCAGGCCCCCCTTCAACCAGTTCTTCGTCCGGTTCCGACGACCTAGGATATGGCCGCCTTACCCTCGAATCTACTAGTATTAAAAAAGCTAATCTGAATCTTGCTGATACGAATGACTTGCAGAATTGCTTTGTGTCGATGGACATCTATCAAGGGGAAGGCACCTGTCTCACTCCTCTCGATCTCGTGGGAAAAGGATTCTATGTCGAGGTAGTTCAAAGTAGTCAGACGGATCCAGACAAGGGAAGCGCTCGCTTGGCCTCAATCGGCAACGCGGGCGAGTCAGAAAACGGGGTCATCATCAGTGGCAAAGAGTATTCGTTGAGTGAATCAACTGAGTTTGTTGCGTACAATGAACTCTTCTTCAATTACCCTTACAAAAGTATCTGGAACTATGTATCGGTATCAAATGTCTACGAAAAAACCAAATTTTATGTGGGCGGGAAATATGTAACGATGTTCATAGCCGCTTTTCAACAACCTCTTGCGGCCTGGGATGTATGGGCTTCTTGCAATGTTTCTGAAACCACGCTGGAACAAAGTCGCTTCGATGATGTCGAAGAGCTAAAAGGCATGATCTTTCATAGAGGCGACTATCTTTTCTGCCTCAAAGATAGCGCTTCAGAACCGTGTCTAGCAGCCGACTATAAGTGGCTCAATACCGCTAACAATCAATTGGTAAGCTCCCGTCCAACTTTGCCTCGCGTCAATAAATGGCTCGTGGATGATAAAGCTCTCTGTGAGGGCAATTCGGAGCGCTTTGATTTGAATTTCAACAAATTGGCATTTGGAGCAAAGCTGAGCAAAGATTTCAATCTCTATGCGGATCACTCTCACGGTCCCATGAGTAATCAGTGGAAAGACTCACAGCACCCCTTCGAAGATAGTGCATCGGCGGACGCTGGATCATCCCCATTTTCCCTCTACTACTATAAAGAATCAGGGGCTAGCACTCTTGATGAAGGTACAAAGCTAGAAGCCACCTTGGATTTTAATTCGAGTCAAAGTTTGTTTATCGATGGTCTGAGAGAGACTGACATTGACTCTGCTACACTCGAAACTATTTTGGCAAAAGTCTATCCTAAATCACACTGGGTTCTGCAAAAAAAGGCTGAAGGAAAGGTTGTGGGCGGGAGTATCGATCACTTTTCCTCACTTTCCGTGACGGCGACTATATCGGTATCTGGTGGGCGAACAAAACAAGCTGACCTTGAGAAAGAATTGGAATAGACCCCCTCGAGAGTGTTGGGTTAATTCTTTACGCGGAGCCCATGGGCCTCACTGCTAGGCCAAGACTATGACAGCCTCCTCGCACCAATCATCACAGAGAACCTTCATCCTGATACCGGCTCGGGGTGGTGGCGCAGCAGCCTGCAAAGACCCAAGGCACGGGCGCCACCGCGCTCCGAATAGTCCTATCTGCATTTCGATCGGAATGACTATGCATGACGCCACTTATCAGTGGAACGCTTCCGATGGATCCCTATTTTCATGAGCATTTGAGAGTCGGTTAAATCGAAGAGACCGTTATATTTTCGCAGCTTATGCGTGCACCTTGCAAAAGGGTTAAGATGAGTCGCGACAGCGCCGATTGCTTCAAAAGTGGCAAAAGAATTGACTCTTCGTGGATTTAAAAATGAAAATATTCTGCCTAGTAATAATCGCTACGGTCTCCTTTAACTGTTCGCGCAGCTCAAGTCGCGGTGGCGGTAGCACCCCAGCGACAATCGCTTTGCCAGGTTCGACGCTGCAAATCGAACCTTTATTTGACGCCAATGGCCTGGCAGTATCCAGAGTCTCTGAAACGGATCTGGCGAGTGAAGTGCAGCTACCAGCCCCAACTTCCGATCCAAAGCTTAAGGGATATGTTCAGTTTTCTCCAGGCGATTTAGTCGTGACAGGCACGGGCACTTTGATGATAGAACAGGGTGCGCCGATGGGTGATGACGTACTGGACGAGCTCAAAACCGACCAGAAAGTTAAGGCCCTTGGCGCTGGAATGCTGGTACAGGGCGATGAAAATATTGCGGTCAAAAAACCTTTTGTACTTGCCATCGTTCTACCCGAAGAAGAAGCTTCACTCAAAATGATCAGTACGGAAAACTTGGCTGTTCTCTACAAATTCTATGATAGATCCACAGGTATCTTGAACAATCACTTGATTTTCGGGGACGCTCTCACAGTGGTAGGGCAAACAGTGGTTGTATCTGCCCCAGGATTTGGTGTCTATCAAAGCGTTTTGCTTAATAGTCTACCCGCACAACAAATCGAACCTCAACCCGCAGTCAGCAAGTTTTTGCGGAACGATAAATGCACTAAGGTCGTTGATGAAGACGGTGTGGGCAAGCCAATCGTTTCCCTGACAGAAGTTCCGGTCTCCTAT
>JBGSRE010000085.1:0-1547 GCA_041737755.1 Oligoflexus sp. | reverse complement strand
TGGACCATCTCGGATCTGATCGAAGCCAAGAATTACGGTGATGACTTCTTTCATAAATATCTGATTCCGATGAGTTCTGCAGTCTGGTCGACGCCGCCTGATAAAATCCGACTTTTTCCGGCCAAAACCCTTTTGCGATTTTTCCATAATCATGGCTTTCTGGGGCTGCATACCCAGCATCAGTGGTATACGGTGGAAGGCGGCAGCGAATCCTACAAGCAGCTGCTGATTCAACCATTCCGGGATCGCATCCGCTTGGATCAGAAGATTCAGTCCGTCAGCACTTGCCCTGAAGGCGGAGTCACGCTGCGACATCAGGATGGCAAAGAGGAAAACTTTGATAAAGTCGTCTTTGCCTGTCATGCCGATGAAGCTTTGGCCCTATTAGCAGCGCCCTTGCCCTTACAGAAGAAGCTATTGAGTCCGTTTCATTACCAGGAAAACTCAACGATCCTGCACAGCGATGCAAGCGTAATGCCGAAGCTGAAGGGAGTATGGTCGTCCTGGAATTATCGGATCGATCTCAGCCCTGAAGGCAAGACTTTGCCGACCACTATCTATTGGATGAATCGTCTGCAGGGCCTGCCCAGCAAAAAGAATTACTTTGTGTCCCTCAACGAACCCGGACAGATTGATCCTGACAAAGTCCATCGTCAGATCAACTATCATCACCCACTCTTTGATTCGGATGCGATCGAAGCCCAAAAAAATCTGCACCAATTGAATGAAAGCCCGGATCCTTTTTATTTCTGCGGTAGTTACTTCCGTTATGGTTTCCATGAAGATGCCTTCATGTCTTCCGTGGACCTCGCTCGCACCCTATTGGGGAGAGAACCATGGTAAAACCAGCTCCTGAACTGCGGAGTCGTTTGGTCGATGCCGTGGTCGATCATGAGCGATTAAAGAAGGGCCAACCCCACAGTTTTCGCTATCGGGTCTTTTATGGTCTCATTGATATCGATGAAATTCCATTGCTGGATCAACAGCTCTGGACTTTTTCCCAACGGGGCCGCTCGATATACAGCCTTGGCGCCCGAGATTTCATCGACTTTGGACACAATGATATCAAGGCTAATATCGGCGCCTGGTTGAAAAGCCAGGGACAGGATGTGGAAGTCAGGCGAGTGACGGTTTTCGCTCATCTTCGTACGGTCGGAATCAATTTCAATCCGCTCAGCGTCTTCTTCGTGGAAACAGCGGGCGAGACCCTGTGTTTAGCCGAAGTCGACAACACCTTTGGCGATGCCAAGCTCTATCTGCTCGGGCCACTGGGCGCTGATGGAGGACTGAAAAAGCGGATCCAGAAAAATTATTATGTTTCACCATTTATCGAACATGACGCTGACTTTGTCTTTGAAATCACGCGAAATGACAATACTCTGAGAGTCCAGGTGACCACCATAAAGGACAAGGAGCCTATCCTGTTCGCGCGTATGCAAGGTAAGTTGCGCCCGATCAGTGATTGGAGCTTGTTAGGTTATCTCGTCCGCATGCCGCTGACACCGATCAAGGTGATCGGTGCCATTCACTGGCAAGCGATGCGACTG
>JBGSRE010000083.1:0-8965 GCA_041737755.1 Oligoflexus sp. | reverse complement strand
TGGCGTCTTTGAACACATCGTCCACCTTGGTAATGGTGACGGCGGATTCCAAGATCTTCAACTTCATGTCGCCAATGAGCTTGTCTTCGTCGAGCAATTCTTGGGGTTTCTCACCGTCATACTTAACGGTCGAAGGGGCGTCGGTAATAAGCTTCTTCTTCAGCCCTTCCGCATCTTGCGTAATCATGACGATGCGTAAATTCTGTGCAGAGAGATGCTTCTTGATGGCTGTGTTGACCGCTGCCAGGGTCAATTTACCTAATTGTTCGCGCATATAGCCCGTATATTCAGGTATTCCAAACCAGTCGGAGTCCAAAGCGTAGCCAATCTGCTGGTTCTGGGTCGCTGTTGTGACGAACACATTCTTGCTGAGATACTCGCGAGTCTTCTCAAAATCGTCCTGGGTCAGTCCGTTCTTCACCAGCTTGTCCAGTTCGAAGAGTGCAATACGGAGGGCGTGATGGGCGTTTTCGGGCGTCACAGGGCGAATCCACACTTCAAAGAGCTGAGCCTGGCGGGCGATATTGGGATTCGGGAAAAAGGCATACATGGCGCCTGGGAAGGACTCAATATAGGCATAGTCACCATAGTTCATGCCCCGGACTTCGCGGATGCGCTCATAGAGATGCGACATGGAACTGCGGTGCTCTCCCAACCAGGAGCGTGCCAACCACAAAGCTGCAAAGTCAGGATGCGATCGGGTCACTTCGATCGGCGCTCCGAAAGAAATCGCCGTGGCGCGGGTATTTTTTTCGATGATGTTGACGAGCAAGCCTTTTGGCTTTTGGCCGACAAGGTTTTTCAAAGGAGCAAAGTTTGACTTGGCAGGCAATTGATTCAATTGAGTCTGAAGCTGGGACAGGGTTGATTCAGACACATCACCGTTGACGCCGATCGTCAGTTTATCAAGGGTATAGCCCTGCTGAACGAAAGACTTGACGTCGTCGATCGTAATACTTTCCAAGCCCTTAACCGTGCCGATCACGGGATGGCCGAAGGGAGTTCCTTCGAACACCAGCTCTTGCAAGTGTTCTTTGCCCAACTCTTCTTCATTGTTATTGCGAAGATTATTTTTCAAGCCATTCAATTGAGCTGACTTCAGGCGTTGGAAGTCTTCGTCGCGGAAGCCAGGCTGCAGAAGGCTCGGGGCGAGGAGATCGAGCACTTTCGCCACATGATCCTTATGGGTCGAAATGGTAAAGCTGGTCATTTCTTTATCGGTCTGTGCACCAAAGCCTGCCGCCATCGGGAACAAGGCTTTTTGCAAATCGTCATAGCGGTAGAGCTTCGAGCCAGCATCAGTAATCATCGACGAAGCCAGTGCAGCCAGTCCTTCTTTGCCCTGTGGATCTTGAGCGGAGCCCACTTTGAACAGGAGTTTGATATTCAACTGGGGGATACTATTCTTCTGCACGATGGTTTTGATCTTGACCTGAGTTGCAGCTGCCGGCTTCAAGGAAGCGATTGCGGGCAATTTTCCAGTGTTTTCAGGCAACGGATCCTGAGCTAAAGTCGAAACGACCAGATTACTGTCTGTGAAGTACTTCTGGGCTGCCTTTTGAATATCGGCAGGGGTGATCGAAGCGCTTGAATTAAAGTACCGATTGAGGGTATCGAACCGGCGTTCATAGCGGACAAAGGCAGCCAGGGTCGACGCGATGCTTTCCGTGTTATTCAAACCGCGAGCGAAACCATAGCGAATATTCGAACGTACATCGTCCAATCGCTGCTGAGACACGGGTACAGCAAGACCCTTGGCAAAGGTTTTCAGGATGGCGTCACGGACGTAAGGCACGTCTTTGGCATCCTTCACCTGAGCGTTGACACTGAAGAGGTCAGGGTCTTGGGAACTCGACGCCGAGGCGCCGAGGCGGTTGACTTTCTGCTCATCGATGACGAGCTGCTTATAGATCTCGGAAGTTTCCCCAAAGGCCAAGTCAAAGTAAAGATCGAGCGCAGCGTATTCTTTATCACTGGTCGAGAAACCTGGCCCACGGAAGGCAATGGCCAACTGGGGAAGGGTTGAGCTGGTCCAGGGCACGTGAGCATAGATCGGACCTTTAGCTGGCGGTTCCTTGGGAATGTTGACCTTATAAGTGCCGGGCTTCCAGCTGCTCCAGTATTTTTCCACCAGCTTCATGACTTTCGCTGGATCGACATCGCCAGCTATAATCAAAGCGGTATTTTCTGGGCGATACCAGCGATCGAAAAAGACTTTTGAGTAAGCAAATTGGTTGGGCATATCTTCGATGTCTTTGATGAAGCCCATCGTGGTGTGCTTATAGGTATGGGTCGTAAATGCCTTTTCCTTGGTCACTTCGTAAAGTTTGGAACCTGGGTTGGCACTGTTTTTATTGTATTCGCCGAGTACAGCGCGCGCTTCCGTTTTGAAAGCTGATTCAGAGTAAGACAGATTTTGGAAGCGATCCGCTTCAATGCGTATCATCAACTCCAGATCGTCTTTGGCAAAGGTCGTATGGTAGTTGGTAAAATCGCCGCTGGTGTAGGCGTTCTGCCTTGCGCCCATCTTGGTCAAATAGCCTTGATAAACCTCGGGCGGAGTGTTTTTTGTGCCCCGAAACATCATGTGCTCAAAGAAGTGAGCGAAGCCGGTTTTGCCTTCTTCCACTTCATTGCGCGAGCCTGTCTGTACCGGAATTTGAATGGAAACGAGATTGGGGAAACCAGTCGGTACCACAATCACTTTCAGACCGTTGGGCAAAGTTTTTTCGCTCACTGCAAGCGGTAATATGTCGGCTTTACCTGCCGTTTTTGCCTTGCTGGCGGCAAAGCCGGCGACAGGCGAAAAAGCGAGTAGTAACGGAAGGATGCATAATCCAAATCGCATGTTTTCATACTCCTGAATGGAATCTTTGAGACGTTCTGGTCTAGCACAATGCAGCTGACAAGACGAGGAAAATTGCCATGCATGGATCAGGGAAAAAGTGCGGAGTGCTGCCGATGGAATGCTTTGCCATGCTGGCAGCCTCAAAACACCGCCAGCAACGTTTCTCAGCGCAATTCTTACTCCTGCGGCTGTCTTTTCCGATCCTCATGTTCTATGCTACAAAAATAGCATTTTTTGGATAAGGATCTTTCATGCGATTCATTCTTGTAACGATCCTAAGCGCTCTTTTTTTGTGCGGCTGTCGTACGACGAAGGAAGACGATAAGCGGTTTTTCGCTGAGTTGGACAAAAGCAAGGGCGTCAATGCTTCCAGGGGAGACACCACTGTTCCGACGCCGAATCCGGGTGTTCCACCCCCACCGATTTTCCCCGATCCAGGCCAGGGCCTGGGCGAGGACCAGCCCTTTCGAAAGCTGTGCGAAGCAGGGGAGCAGTTACCCCCATCGCAAGCGCTGACGGTCAAGGCATTGCTGGTAGCCACTCATCAGCAGGAATGCGCGGCAGCGGAGGCCTACCTTCAGGATGAACGCAATAAACGGCTGATGATAGAAAGCGAAGAATTGATCGAGTTGGAAACTCTGGCCGTCCTCAAAGCTTACGATCATATTCGTGAACTTTGGATCACCATAGCCAAAGGGGTCGAACGCCGATGTCCATTGCGTTCCGATCAAGTCTGTCATTTTAGAGAGATTGATCTTCCATAAAGCCTATCTGGGCTTTAAGGCTAGGCTCTTAAATCAAAATGCTGCAGCAGCTCAAGGCTCCATCGGCTTTGATCAGCTCACTCATATCCAGCGTCTCAATCTGCCAGCCGCGAAGCGAGGCCGCTTTGGCCAGAATGGCTTCACTGTTGGGAAATCCAGCTTGAATCAGCAGCGTGGAGCCCACGCGAACAACATTTGAAGCAGCCGCATCGGGAACTTCCAAGCAGCGATTCTGCAGGGAAGGGGGCAGCGCGGCCAGAATCTGCTCGGCCATCTGCTTGGCAGCCGGATGCTCCGCTGCCAGCAAAGTATGGGCATCGAGGGCAGACAAGACCGATTTTAGATGCAAACCAGCGACCACGGGAATGCTGACCACAACTCCGGGCAGGATATCTTGCAACTGGTCGACGGCAGCCTGGTTGGTTCGCTGCGATAATCCGACAAAAACTTTACCATTCATCTGCAGCACATCCCCCCCATCGAGGGTAGCCGGCGCGAGCAGTCGATGAATTTTTAGCTTTGGTTCCAGCTTCTGCAGCTCCTGAAATGCACGGAGAACGGCAACACTTTCGTTGCGGCGACTCATCGCGCCGATGCGGGAGATGATGACATCATGGCCAACGACGATAGCGGTATCTTCAATAAAGCAGCAATCGGGATATTGTTCATCGACGGCAACAACAATCACTTTGCCGACAAGCTTCTTAAGCAGCTCCGTATAGCGTTCATGCTGAGCGTGAGCTTTTTCCACAACAATCGGTTCAAGGGGTGCATGCTGCTGAAGGGCGTCGGCGAAGGATTTTGGCAGGGGACGAACCAGAGCATAACGAATCGTATCAGTCATCGAAAACGGCCTCCATTCCCAATCAGGGGACAGAGCAAACTAGCACGCGCAGTACTCTATTTCCAACCGAGAAGTTTGTCGATTTTTGCCATGAGTTCTCTAAAATTGATAGGTTTTTTGCAGCATTCACTAAAGCCTTTTTCGGTGTATTCGCCACTGATAAGGTTGCCAGCCGTGACGGCAATGATCGGGATTTGCTGAAATTCTAGCTTCAGGATCCGAGTTGCTTCGATACCATCCATGATCGGCATATTGATATCCATGAGGACCAGATCGGGGAGTTTAATCCGTGATAATTCCTGCATTTTTTCAACGGCTTGACGTCCATTGGCCACTTCGATTACGGCAAAGCCTTCCTTTCGAAGTCGACGAGCGAGGATGAGTTTATTCAACTCCTCGTCCTCTACGATCAAGAGAGATGCTCGTGCTTCATTCATAGGTATGGTTGCTCCCTGTTCTGACCATACGTCTTAACGGCAAAAATGCAGATTTATTGATGGACAAAACTGATAGTTAGGGCAGGAAGATCATCCCTTCTGCAAAGTTTGAAACCTTCGGATTTTGCCCTTTTGGGTTTAAACCGGATGGCTAACTTTGCGGACTTCGGTTTCTTCCTGTTCGGAATAATCCATAGCCAGTTCACCTGTGAGCAGACGACGAGCAATTTCCCGTTGTTCGACCAGGATTTCTTCCAGGTGTTGAATCTGGGTCAAAGGATTCGCCAGGACCACCCGGAAGACGTTTATTAACTGACCGTGATAGCGCCCTGGTTCCAGTGCCGTTCTGGATACGAACGAAGCACCGCGATCCCGCTGTTCTTTCTGAATGGTAATAGTCAGGCGATTCAGATGAGCATTGATGTTAGACATTTCTTCGCGCGAACAGCTGCCCATAAAACGGCTGACATCAGCCGGAACAAAGCGATAGGTGAGAAGATTCAATTCGGGTTCGGTGATCAGTTCAAAATCAACGGTTGCCTTGATCATTTCAGCAAAGGCCCGAGCCTTTTCGATGCCCATATTGATGAGCAGCTCGTAGCCTTTACGACCCATAATGCGCAGTCCGGAATGGACCAGCATCGCCATACCCGGCCGGGAACCTTCAAGAGTCATACGGCCTAAATCACGCGAACCCTTGCGAATAATATACTCGGCGTAGTGAGCCACCAAAGACAGAGATTTATGATCTTTAAAAAGGGCCATGCCAGCACCCATGGGCACATACAATTGCTTGTGTGCATCAAAGGTCACGGAGTCGGCGCGTTCGATGCCCTTCAGTAAATGACGGTACTTGTCAGAAAAGAGGGTGGGGCCACCCCAGGCAGCGTCGACGTGAAAGTGAATATCATGGGCTTCACAGATATCGGCCAGCTCGTTCAAGGGGTCTACGCTGCCCGTTTCAGTCGTGCCGGCGATACCGACGACGGCGATGATGGCAATCTTTTGCTTTTTGCAGCGCTGAATCATTTCCAAAAGTTCTGGTATAACAATTTTATTATTCTGATCCGTGGGAATCGATAGCAAATTCCGTCGACCAATACCTAAAAGGTTGGCGGTTTTTTTCAGAGAATAGTGACCTCGTTTTGAAACTAGGATGGCGACACCGGAATAACCATAATGCTGCATGGCAGCGAATAGGCCTTCGTCGCCGATTCCTGCAAAATCTTGCTGGGGACGGAAAAGGCGATTCAAGGCTACCCAAAGAGAAGTGACATTGGCGATCGTTCCATCGGAACAAAAAGCACCGAGAGCACTGCCGTAGTATTGAATATGCTCATCATAAAAGGCTTGGCTTTTATTATAGATCAATCGATGGAGCATGCCCAAAACCTGGCGCTCAAGGGGAGTGAAGGCTTTAGATGTCTCGATTTTTACGAGGTTTTGATTCAGGGCGATCATCATTTTGGAAAGGGGTAGCATAAAATAGGGGAGTGCGGAAGTCATATGACCGATGAATCGGGGCGAGGCCACATGCACAGATTCTGCGACGACATGCTTGAGGAGAAACTCGGCTTGTTCGGATACATAAGTGGGGTCTTCTGGAATCTGCGAGTCCAGAAAATTTCGCTCCAACTCATTAGGAGCGATCACCGAAGAAACGATATGTTCTTTCAAAAAGCCGATCAGGTTCTGCGAGATCTGACTTTCAATCCGACCGAGTGTGCTGTTCTCGCTCTCCGGCACAGTGAAGATTCGGAGCAAGCTCTCAGCAGTAGCTTCAGGGCGTGGGGCTTTGGACTTCTTCTTCTTCAAGGCGCATCTCGCAGCGTTAAAATGACTCAAAAATGGATTACCAGCAATAGCAGCTCAAAGCCACCGGGGCAATATTTTGGAACTTAATTACCAATTCCGTTCCATTTTCACCGGAGCATTCTAGTGGAGAGCGCCCGGCGTGCGTCCGCCATTGGCGCCAAGCTCAGCCAAAAGGTCTTCAAGCTCTTCATCAACTCGTTTGAATCCGACATGCAATTGCATACTGTGGCTTTGCAAATTCCGATGCATGACCTCTCCCGTTGCCACCACAAAACCTGCTTCAGGACCGACGGCACTGAGTTGGATATTCAAGGGGGCGCCGACCGGAAAAAGTTCGCCCAAATCATTTGGAGAAAATATAAAATCATGTTCCAGGTAATCAAGTTCGGCGATGAGCTCACGATGAGAAATGCGTCGACCTCGGGCACGGATCAACAAACGAAAGGGATGGGCGCGCACGATGAAATGCACCGATCCTTCGTAGTGCCACCACGATTCTTTTGCTAGGAGGCTGGGGGCTTGAGATTCCATAGGTTGAAACGACGCTCCTGGGGTGCATGCCATTTTAAGCGAAAGGTCCCAGTATAGATCAGACGGCGCCCGACTGCGAACCGAATTGTTCTTCATCGGATTCCCGATCATCCTCTTCGATCAAGCTCCCAGGTTGACTTCGCGGGCCACTCCCGCGTTCCCGGCGTTCCGGAACCCCATTGGCATCCTGTCTCAGTATGCGAATGATGGCATGGGTAACATCACGACGTGCTAGGAATTGAAAGTGTGACACATGATGCATGGGAATGGACGTGACATCACTCGGATGCTCAAAAACGGCCTGCAGCCCCGGGCACACTTTATCTTTGTTGGAATAAAAATTATAGATCTTCAGGCCTGAGACGGGCGGCGTTTTATGTAGGTCTTTCAGCAAGGACGATCCCGGCTGCATCTGCCACACATCCTTCCAAAAAAATCCAAGAGGTGTCATCATTGCCAAATAGCTAAGCCAGGTTCCTTTAAAGGGCGTGCCAAGCGTGATAAGTCGATCGCAGTATTCAGAACCGCCCATGCGGAGCAGCCACCAAAGAGCCACGAGTCCCCCTTTGGAATGAGCAACGATGTGAACTTTCTTAAAGCCATAGCGTTTCATCTGCCGTTGAATTTTGCGATCGATAAAATCGGCTGTTTCCTTGATACCACGAGTAAAAAAGACCCCAAGTGACCCGCCCAGGTTGAAGCTCATCACTTCGAAGCCTCGCTGGGTCAAAAGGTTTTCCATATTGCTGAGGGTCTTGCGCGATGAGAAAAACCCATAGAGGAGAATGATTGGAATTTTATCTGCAGAATACTGGTGTCGTTTGACGATCTCATTATTGACCCGAGCTTCGTACAGCAACTCGTAGTATACGCGCTTGACTCGAGTCCACAGACTGCTACCATTTTTTCTGGAAATAAACTCATAAATGATCAATGGAACCATAGTCATAAAGCCAAAAATAGCGATATTCCGTAGTCCACTCATCATCATTTCTTTGTTGTTGGGTTCGCCAAAGCTGGCGAAAAAGAAGACTTCGGGAATCGCACCGATCAGGGTAAAAACAAACACGCGTCTGGCGTGAAAGTCTGCTACTCCATAAAATAGGGACATCAGGTCGAAGGGAAATATGGGAATAAACCGGGTGATGAAAATCACTTTGTAATCCTGGGTTCGCAGGAGCTGCCAGGTGGAGGGAAGGTTGGCAGTCAGCCAGGGCCTGACAATCTTCTTACCAATAATGTGGCCAGGATAGTAGACGGCCATCGCCGATAGGGCGGCTCCGAACAGGGTTAGGACCGAGCCCCAGAAAGGTCCAAAGCTGGCTCCGCCGATGTAAGCAGCTTGCATAAGGGGCGAAAAGAAGAAGGGACGGACGATCGATAGGATGACGAAGCCGGACCGAGTCCAGAAGTTATCTTCGGTAAAGCATTGATCGAGGGAATTCCCGCAGATCGTATTCCAAAAGAGATAGCCGATTCCCCAGAGGCAAAACAGGATTGCCACTTCGATCGTTAGCGCTATTTTAAATTGCCTGGACAAAGGTTTGATCCTAAGGGAATGTCTCTGTCATCTTGACAAAAACTATAAGGAGAGCCTATTCTGCGAGCGTGCTAGGCTCTAGTGATATGATAAAATAAAGTGTGCTCATTGGAATAGCTATGTGGCGAGGCATTTTCTTCCTGCTCTTGAGCGCCCACCTCCTCTCTGGAGAAGGGCATGCGACTC
>JBGSRE010000056.1:0-2440 GCA_041737755.1 Oligoflexus sp. | reverse complement strand
AGCTTGGAACAGGCTCAGGTTTCTTCTGTCTCACTGTCATCGAAGTGCTCCTTCCATTTTGCAATTATTGCATCTCTATTGGCCCGAACGATTTCCATAATTTTTCCCATATCCTTCCGAGAAAAACCGCGTGAGTAGACCAACACAACCTGGGGCTCAGCTTCAATCTTGGCTTCTCCGCCGTGTCCCTTGACGTCTCACGTGCGAATAGTCATAACTCGACTGTTTCGTTCTCTCGGGAATGAGCTCCCAAGAGGACGTCACATAGATAATTTCATTTCTTCAGCAAAATTATAGCTTATTAATTCCTTTTGAGGGGTCTCCAGCCATGCCTTCTCCTGATGGGAAAAATCAGATATCGCTTTAGCACTTAGACTTTTAAGCTTTTCCCGAACAGCTATAATTGTAGACTTTTCTTCTTCCGTTAAAATACTTGTGTCTACTTTCTTGGCTAGCTTTATTCTCTCGCCTGCAACATCAAAATCAGGAAATTCGATAAACTCTGACTCAAAATCCTTCTCGACTAAATACGCAAAAATCCATTGAAAGTCCTTGGCAACAGGACCATAGTGATCGCGTACATATTTTAAGCCCGTAATGCCCATTGACGTTTGTCTAAAATGCAAAAAATCAGAGTACCACAAAAGCTTGTTTAGGCTGGTTTTCCATACCCCTTTGCCTTCACATAGAATTGCCACGATGGCTCTTAATCTTGACCATGAAAAGGATCGAAATCCCGTCATGATAGATGGGATCGTGGTAATATTCGGCTCGATTAGTTCAGGTATATCAATAGCCAAGTTTTCCTTTATTCGCTTCATCTTTTGTTCGGGCAAAATATCATCGCGACCATCAAGAAGAGACAATAATCCTTCTCGCGTCATGAGCATACGAAAAGCATTATCATGAGACTTTTCCTGCAAAGCCCCTTTCTCGTATCGATTGATAGTGGCTTCGCTCCAGCCTAAAAGACGAGCCAGCTCTTCTTGAGTTAGGTGAAGGGATTTGCGGAATGCCTTCACTTCTTCTGGCTGAAGAAGATGATGCCTAGCTCTATAGGAACGATAGGCTTCAGCAGCGAAGTCGAAACCCTCTACGCTCCATTCCTCCTGGCATTCAGGACAGGATAGAAAGCGATCCCCTACTTCCATGTTTTCCCCGCGCACAGTGAAATCTCTAGTCTCGGCGTGAGAAATTGGCTCTATGTTTTTATCGCAATTTGGACATATCATTTTGATTACCTCATCAATTCTTGCCGGAAGACGGCCTCGAAATAGGAAATTCAGGGAAATGAAACGAGAGTATTTTTGCCACTTTTCCAGTTCCGATCCTTCCGACAACAAGCTTCACATAAATATCCTGCTCTTGTACTCGAGGGCAAAAAAACCAGCATTGTTGTCCTGAGACATCGCGATCATCTTCGGGACCTTTCCAGTAGTCATTGACTGTCAGCCCAAACACCACTTCTTTAGCCTCGAGCTCTGTAATCTCAAGAGCGAGTATACATTGGGCATTTTTGCTGCCTGGTTGCCTTCTCAGCAACACTAAACGATCAGGAGTACCCGCTATCTGTCGAAAACTGTTGAGAAAGGCTTTGATTTCATCCGCATTAGGCTTAGCCACTCACACCTCCCAATCTTATCGGAACAAAAGCTATCATACGATAGCATTAATTTTTTATCAATAGTTCTAAAAGCTTAGTTTAAATATCTTTCCCCACCGCTAAGAAAAAAGTCTCCCTCGGCCCTGAAACGGCCGCCATGCTTCTGAGTTGTCCTCTGAATACTGAGTATGCTTAGGTTTAGTCAGGTTTCAGGAAGCGGTTTTCCTGCGGCAGTAGTACTTCAGTTTGATTCCTTTAAAGTCCGATCCGTCCGCAACGACCACCAGCAGGCCAAGGTCTGAAGAGTCCGTCATTTGATCACGTGCGGCGGAACCAAACAAGAAAACACTTTTCGGTTTGCAGGACGAAAGTATCGCGGCGATCACTTCCCTGATGATGGGATTGATATCGGCTCTTCGCACAGGCTTTGACAATAAGTCTCGGAGTGACATGGGATAACCTGCAATTTCGTCGAGGTATAGGTCGACGGTTTTGCTTCGAATGATATAGGGGAATGAAAAAGAATCTAGAAGTGACTTATAGATGATATGGCGCACCCGGAAGGATTCGAACCTCCGACCCCCAGATTCGTAGTCTGGTATTCTATCCAGCTGAACTACGGGTGCATTAGCAGAGGCCATCTTATAGACGATCCATTTGAGTGAAGCAAGTAGAAGAAAGCAGAACCTTAGAATTTTTCGAAGTTCTAGCATGCCAAAAAAACATTCAGGCGCTCATAGGCCTCTGCCTTACAGTGTCAGTCCATACTGGTTGCACTGCCTAGCTGTATAGACTCGAAATGGAGGCGATTAATGGACTCAGCGGACTAGCACCCCT
>JBGSRE010000039.1:0-5764 GCA_041737755.1 Oligoflexus sp. | reverse complement strand
TGGATGAAAGCGGGGGGTCGGTCGTCTCTGTTTTGCGCGGAGCTGTGGCGGTTGCTGCTAAACCGACAACACCGAATGAGTTGGTGAAACCCATTGAAGTCAAATCAGGTTTTAGTGCAATCATTCCGATCGCTCCAGCTCCTGCAGCCGATCAAGCAGGCAAAACACCGGCTGCTGCGCCGATACAGGTGGCTGCTACCGATAAACTGGATCTTCGTGCCATTCAAGAAAGTGTCAGCTTCAAAAAGGGCCAGGCTGAGGAATTAAAGGGCGAGCCTGAAGTCGAAAAAGAACTGGCTCTGCTGGAGGAAAAAGCCGTGGAATCCACCAAACAGGATATCAAAGGCAGTGATCCCGAGCTCTATAAAAGGATTGAAGCGGCGGAGGCGGGTGGCAAGAGGATTGAAAGTGTCGAAGTGCTGCAAGCTGTTACCATCGAAAAAGCTATCGTTCGGGCACCGGAGCCAAGTCTGGAAAAATTGGAAAAGTTGGAAAAAGAGGGCGCCATTAAAAAGGGCGAAAAGCCAGTTCGCAAGCCCTCCAGTCAAGAGTTAGACGATATGGAAGGCAGTATCTATGACAAATACTTCAAGCGCTAAATTCCATGCAGGATACTAAACCAAAGCTGGTCAGCCCCAAGGTCTCCTGGCTGTCGATCATGAAAAAGAAAGCCGGCCTTTTGCTGATTTGTTTCAGCGTCATCGTCGCTAGCTATATGACGATGTTTCAGCATTACAAAAGCTTTCGTTTTGAAAAAAACAATGGCACGGTCTACCTCATGGAAAGCACGCTGCTGGATTACCGACTTAAGCTCCGTGGGCCTATCAAAACTTCAGAAAAAGTAGGCATTCTCGCCGTCGATGAGAAGACCATTGCTCAGTTTGGACGCTGGCCTTTTTCCAGACGATACTATGCTCAAGCCTTGGCTAATCTTAAAAAGATGGGTGTGAAATGGATTGGTTTTGATGCGATTTTTTCGGAACCGGAACGATCTGCTGGCGAAGATTTTGCTCCGCTTTTTCAAACTCTCAAAGTCGATGGTCGATCCCTCACGATTAAAGCTCAAGTCGACCGATACACGGAAATGATGCGGGTCAGCCCCACGGATCTGGCTTTTCAAAAAAGTATAGCCGATTTTGAAAACATTGTTTTGGGCTATACCTACTTTGCGAGTTCCAGGGAATATCAGCTTAACGGCTTGAACAAGGACCAACCCCTACCCCTGCTCGAAGAAATGGCCGCTGCCTCGCAAATCATGGCGGATTTTCCCAAAGGCAGAAGGCTTGAGCAGTATTCGCAAGTGAGCACAGCCTTTGGTCATCTGCCGAACACTCCCGAGATCTCGGCTGCCGCGAAGCACTTTGCATTTTTTAGCAATAATGCTGACAGTGATGCGATCAATCGATGGATTACCCTGGTGGCTCAGGCGGAGGGTAAGCTGATGCCATCTTTGGCTCTGAAAACCGCCGCAGAATATTTGAATCGAGAAATTTTCGTCGTATTTGATGAGTTTGGGGTGGAAACGATTGCCCTTGTGAATCGTGAAAATCCCGAAGATGTGCTGGATATTCCGATCGATTTTAGAGGAGCTGGGCGGATGCTATTGAATCCTCTTGGTCCCCAGCGAAGTTTTCATCATTTTAGTCTTGCCGATGCCTACAATGACAGCTTTTCGGCGAAGGAACGCAAGCATCTCAAGGATTCTGTGCTGCTCCTTGGGGGGACGGCCATCGGCACGAATGATGTCAGGCCAAATGCCTTCGATGCGGCCATAGACGGTGTGGAGAATCATGCCGCGGCGATGGACAACATCATCAGTCAAAATTTTTTGAAGAGGCCGGTTTCCATTTTCAAGACGGAGCTGCTGATCATTTTGGGAGTCGGTCTCTTATTCGCTCCCCTTATGATTTTCAGCGAAGCCCTCTTGTCAGGCGTGGCGGTCGTGATTTTTCTCATAGGCTACTACCATGTGGATAAATATTTTTGGTTTGGCCGAGGGACCTGGACTTTTATCGCGGTTCCATGCCTGCAAATAATTGCTATGTTTATCTTGACCACTATTTACAAATATATGACAGAAGAAGCTGAGCGAAAAAAATTAAAAGGCGCATTCCAGCATTACCTGAGTCCGGAAGTCATTAATCAGATGCTTGATCACCCCGAAGAGCTGCACCTTGGGGGGGTCCGCCGCGAACTCACGGTGCTCTTTTCTGATGTTCGAGGCTTTACTACGATATCCGAATCGCTTTCGCCCGAAAAACTTTGTGAACTGATGAATGATTACTTTACGCCCATGACATCACTGATTTTGCGCAGTGGAGGGGTGCTCGATAAATACATTGGTGATGCAATTATGGCTTTTTGGGGAGCGCCTGTGCCTCTGCCCAATAATGCTGATATTGCCGCGCAGGTGGCGTTGGATATGCTCGCAGCCTTGGAGCGCGTGCAGGAGGATTTTAAAAGGAAGCGCTTTCCGATCATTGAGATCGGCATCGGTATCAATACGGGTCCGATGTCAGTTGGAAATATGGGTTCGGATGAACGCTTTACCTATACCGTGATGGGGGACGCCGTGAATTTGGGGTCGCGGCTGGAAGGGCTCACCAAGGACTATGGAATTCAGATCATGATCAGCGAATACACCTATCGAATGCTGAGCAGTGGACGGTTTTTTACCCGCGATATCGATGATATCCGAGTCAAAGGCAAACACGAACCCGTGCATGTCTTCGAACTGATGCGCCCCGATTCCATGAGCAATGCCCAAGAACTTTCGAGTTTTATCCAAAGCTTTAATGCTGGCCGAAAGGCTTATAAGGCAAAAGATTGGCTGGGTGCGCTCCAGCTCTTTGAAAAATGTCGAAGCATGAGTGCCAAGGATGTGCCGTCAGGCCTCTATATCGAACGCTGTACAAACTTTCTTGCCAGCCCTCCTGCTGCCGATTGGGATGGCGTCTATACCTTCACCCATAAGTGATAGAAGGCTTTGGCCGCGGACGTCTCGGGATGACCCAAGATCGAGGACCTCAGGCGGGTGCGGAGTACCGAAAATAGCAATCGCATTGGACGAAGGACGCAGAATCAGTCAGAATAGAGTGAATCCCGATAATTTTAGAGCAGTGTTGAGCAGGAGCCGTGCCGTGCTAAGATCGAAATCCTTGATCTGCATTCTCATCCTGATGTTCGCCTGTCGGTCGACGACGAAGTCGATGCCATCCTCTCATTTGGAATCCAGAGAGGCGGTTCTTGGCAGCACGATTCAGCCCCTTAGCCTTGCCGATGGCTTGAGTTGCTTGAGGGGCAAGAGTTCCCAAGTGCAATGCCTCGATGGAAGCGGCAGTCAAAGCTGGCGTCCCCTGCTTCGAAATGGCTCGATGGCTAGCTTACGATCTCTATCGGCTCGAGGCGAAAGGGTGTGCGGACTCGACGCCAAAGCTCAGCTGATGGATCGCCTCGTCCTCTGCTGGTCACTCGGTTCCCTTAACGAATCAGGGGCGACGGCGCTTGAGCCTATCAGCTTGGATTTGCAAGCAGAAGGCTTGATCCAAGCACTGGCCTTATCAAGGGACGGACTTTGCGTTCTGGGGAAAGATGCGGAGGTGAGTTGCAGTTCGCTTGCACCCAGTTCAGTAGGGGTTGGCAATAAATCCAAAACCAAACTCAATATGCTGAAGATTAAGGGGCTCAATGCGATCAGCGGCATTCGCGCTGGCGATGGCTTTGCTTGTGGATGGCGAAGGGATACAGGAGCGATCTTTTGTTGGGGCGATAATTCCCGCAATCAACTCGGAATCGGCAGTCAGCTCGCAGCAGAAAAAGAAGCAGTGGCCATTGCTGGGTTTTCAGGTGCCGCCGTGCTCGTTGAGTTAGGTGCCCGGCATGCCTGTGCCATCAACGAATCCGGCGAAGTTTTCTGCTGGGGCGACAATCAGGAAGGCCAGTTGGGAGTGGAGGTCAAAACGAGGCAAAGTCCTCTGCCTCTACTGGTGAGAGGCTTGCCAGAAAAAGCCGAAGCTTTAGCCCTGGGCGATCAGCATTCCTGTGCCCTGCTGAAAGACGGTAGTGTTTGGTGCTGGGGTTTGGGTGGACGATTGGGAGCAGAGACTTTGAGCAGCAGCTTTGTTCCTTTGCGAGTTCGCCTTCTGGAAGCCTCGAGGTCCATTGCTGCCGGCTCTCAGCACAGCTGCTCGCAAAGGCTAAGCGGTGAAATTTTTTGTTGGGGTAGGAATATTCAAGGCGAACTGGGCAATGGCACTCAAGTGGACGCGATCTTTCCAGAGCCTATGCGTGTGCCTCAAGAGAAGCCATAGCAAGTAAGTCGGTCCCATTTTCAAAAGTAGGTTTATGCGATTTTACACGATAAGCTCGAGCAATCTTTATGCTATCGTGTTGGAGTGATAAACGGATGGCATCTCTAAAGTCGAGGATCGCAATGAACTCCTTTTACAAGGGCTTCCTACTCCTTTGGTTCGGCTCCTTACTTGTCTCTTGCCAACAAAAGCAAGATGAGGACTTTCCTCCTCTTTATGAAGAGGCGGTCGATCCCGATGAAGGCGCAGAGTTTGCCAAAATCGTTTCCAGTTTTCGGGTCATGCAGGAGTCGCATGTACCATTGCAGAGAGCTTTTCATAGCAAAGTTCATGGTTGTGCTGCCGGGGAATTCCAGATTTTAGCTGATCGTCCCGATGCGACCAAGCAAGGCATTTTTAAAGACAGCAAAACCTATCCCACCGTACTCCGTTTTAGCAATGGCGCGCGAAATGAGAATGCTGATAAAAATCCGGAAGTCCGTGGTATGGGGATCAAGTTGTTCGGCGTGCCAGGCGAAAAGCTCTTAGTAACAGAGAGTGATGCGACGACTCAGGATTTCGTGATGAACAATGTGGTTTCGGCCGTTTCATCTAGCCCCAAGGAATTTTTTGATTTTATAGTAGCTGGTTCTCAAGGAAAGTTAGCATTTTTCAGTTTTCTCGCGACTCATTGGAGCATAGCGGGTCGGATCATCAAGTTCGCCTCGAGAAAAGTGGATAGCCTCATTACCGAACGCTACTGGAGTGGCGCCGCCTTTAAACTTGGCGACAAAGCCATGAAATACAATGTGCAATCCTGTGGAGTCGCAATCAACGGCGTGCCTGATCGTGAGGATCCGAATTTTCTGGGCAATGGTCTGCGATCCTATGTAGCGGAACACGGTATGTGCTGGACATTTGGCGTTCAGATCCAGGTCGATTCGGAGAAAACGCCCATCGAAGATGCAGCTGTGGAATGGACGGAAAGTCTTTCGCCGACGATACCGGTGGCGAGGATCGTGATTCCGCGCCAGGATTTGAGCGATAAGGCGGTCATGGCCGCTTGCAAGGATTTAACTTATACTCCCTGGCATGCAATTGAAGAACACCGGCCTCTCGGCCGACTCAATCGGGTCAGGCGGCCAGCCTACGCTCTGGCTCAAAAAACCCTCCGGCATGGCGAAGTTCCGGTCGAGCCTACGGATTTTTCCGCCAAGCTGCTCGACCCATAAGGCGCCGTGTAAGCAAAGTCCAAGGCTTATTCCAGCCAATTCAAAGAATCCACAAGGATGGTGGGGATGGCAGGCAATCGGCCATTCGGCACCAAAACGAATTCACCGCTCGCTTCAAAATAGAGGCGATCCGCTCTTTGCAATTTTGCCAATTCGTCCCGTTTTACGACCAGACGAAAGCGGCCGTACTGGGTTTCTAGGTAAACCTGATTGAAACTCGCCAGTTGGCTACGCAGCACCCCT
>JBGSRE010000025.1:0-9182 GCA_041737755.1 Oligoflexus sp. | reverse complement strand
TATATTGGACTCAGTGAAGTTTCGTCTGCAACTCTCGAAAGAGCCCACAAAATCTATCCCATCACGGCCGTGCAAAGTGAATATTCACTGTGGACTCGCGATCCAGAGAAAGATGTCCTGGCAACCTGTCGCCGATTGGGTGTTGGTTTCGTTCCCTACAGTCCCTTGGGTCGCGGCTTTCTCACGGGTGCGATTAAAAAGCCTGAAGACTTTGATGCGACGGACTATCGCCGACATAGCCCACGTTTTCAGGGTGAAAACTTCGCAAAGAACTTGCTGCTGGTGCAAAAGCTCCAGGAACTGGCCCTCATCAAAAAAGTTCAGCCTTCGCAACTCGCACTCGCCTGGGTCCTGGCCCAAGATCCGGACATAGTGCCGATTCCTGGCACCAAACGTCGTAAGTATCTGGAAGAAAATGTTCAGGCGATCAGCATCAGTCTCAGTCCCGCGGAGTTGGCCGAAATCAATGCCATCTTCCCAGTCGACGTGGCTTCGGGTCTCCGCTATCCCGAAGCCATGATGGGTTCCTTAAACGGCTGATGGGATTGCTTAGCGGCACTGCTCCTGAGTCAGCCATGGTACGATTTCTTTTTGCTCTCTTGCAAATTCTGCCTGCAGACAGTTGGCCAGGGCCATCCGCTCATCCGCTGTCAGCTCATCGAGAACTTCGCCCTCTGCTGCCTCTTGAGGATTCCTATGCGCTCCCAAGGGCATGGATTGATCGACCAAAATTTTGAAATCAATCTGTGCCCATTCTGTTAGCTCATTGAGTGGAGCTCTTGCAGCCCCACCATGGCAAGACCCACAGGCCATAAAGCGAATGATCTTGTCAGCATTAAGGCGCGGTGTGGATGACATTCGATAGACATTGTTACGACCAGGATCGCGGCCAAAGATATCTTTGACTTCAATCGTCCTTCGCCGCTGGGCACACTGGGCAATAAATTCAGCCGTTCGACTCCCCGGACGAAGAGGCTTGATGGGCCCGATCATGGGTCCAAAAGCGGAAGGATTGAGTAGCGCCTTGCGTTCCGTCCCAGCGGCATTGACGGGAACCTCTCGCCAGCTCACCGATCGCCCCCCTGCTGCCTGAATCATGGAATCGTTGATTAGCTTCACCGCTTGCCAATCGGTATCGTTTAACGAGGATTCACCTTTTCGGACGTGATAGCCAAGCGGACTGATCGCCCGCAATCCATTCGGATGACAGCCGATGCATTTCATCGGATCGCTGTTAATTTCAGCTACGAACTTATAACTTCCATTGTTGTTCCTGCGGAATCTTTGAAAATAGATCTGTGCTGGTTTGCTGCCCTGACGACGATCCAGACTCACCATGGTAAACACCCGAGGCAAATCGTTTTCGCCAGGCTGTTCCGCTGCATAGTCTTCAAGAGAAGGGATAGGCATTTGCGGAGTCGGCGTCTGTGCATCCGCCACTGGATCGGCAGGCAGAGCAAAATTTAACCAGCGATCATAGCTAACGGCAGGATTGCTGAGAGATCCAGGCACATAGATCATCAGCAGAGACGCCGTCGAAGGATCAAAGCCACCGGAATGCCGACTTTTATAACGCACAGCAGGCCAGCCTAGTGCCGCAGCTCTGGCCTCGATATCTTCTGGGATTTGATATTCAAAAGGACTTGCACCCCTGATGAATAATTGATCAGGCGGCTGCTTCTGGGGCGTTTTTGCGAACGTTCCATCCCACGATGGTGAAGCAAAATCATTACGGCTCGCGTAATTGCCCATTCTTTGCAAGCAGGAAGGGGGTTGAGAACCGAAACAACTTTGGATCAGATCCGCTAAATTCTTATCGCTCAGGCGCCCTTCATTCCATTCCTGAGCGGCGTCCCGTCGCCATTGATCAATAGCCATGGGTGAAGGATTGTCTGCAAGACAGCTTAAAGCTGCAGCTTCGGCACGACTTTGGAAAAGCAGGGTCATACCGAGCCATGCCCATCGATAGCATAAATTCTTCATAAAGCTCCCGTCGAAAAGCTGAAAGCACTCTCCTAAGCGCTTAAGAAAAACCCGCAGAGGAGATCCGAGGTTTGCCCAATCGGCTTTAACGGTGAGAGCTCAATAGGTGATTTTTGCCGAGTGTCCCAAGCTAGGACCTGATTTTTGCGAGGGTGGTGTCCATTTAAGCAAGCGGGAGCTTATCCTGCTAGGATTGCAAGGATGGCTACCTCTGCATTCCTGCATGGACAGAGAGGTGGACTCTTACTATGATTCTACTGATCTTTTGAAAAGACATAGAAAGGACCAGCAATGGCTCGAATGACTCCCAGTATCGCGAAAACCTCGCTTGGCTTGCAGAAAAATGGCCAACTTTCTCGGTGCCCAGGTATGCCTAACTGTGTCTGTACAGCCCATAAAGACGATAAGGCTCACATGGCCGCGCCACTGACCTTCACTGGTTCACCAGAAGCGGCCAAAGCCTGTTTGCAAGAGGTCTTAGCCAAGCAAGCTGGATATAAAATCGTCGAAGAAAAGGACCACTATCTTCGAGTGGAAGTTGTTTCGGGCATTTTCAAATTTGTCGATGATGTCGAATTTCATTTCCAACCGGCCATGAAAGAGATCCATTTCCGATCGGCATCCCGACTCGGATATTGGGATATTGGAGCCAATCGGAAGCGCATGAAAAAGCTGAAGCAGCTGTTTGAAGCAGCAGGAGTTTGAATAGAGGGCCGCTAGGAAGCTCGAGAGGTTCAGCTCAAGCTTCGTAATCTTCAGGCTCGAAAGGATGCATTTCTCGACCTAATGGAAGGCCCTCTCTGAGTCCAAATCGCGGCGAATGCCCGCGAGTCAGGATCCGCTGATCGTAGTTGATGAGCGGGAATAATCCTCTTATTTTGGCGGCAATGGCTGCCAAATCAAAATCTGGATTGCAGATATAGATATCAACACTGATATAGCCATGCTCGGGATAAGTATGAACGGCAACATGAGATTCCTTGAGCACATATATTCTTGTAAAACCTTGTGGCTCAAAAAAATACTCGACCGTATTCACAACATGAAAAGTCTGGAACACCAAGCTATCTAGAGATTCTTTGAGAACACTGTCAGAATACCGACTGAACCAGACATCTAAGATAAGATGTCGCCCCTCTGTATGCATGGAAGTATCCCCTTGACCAGTCGCCGTCTGGTTTTTATCTTTCCATCTTTTTTCTTGATAATACTGTACTTTAAGGTCTTCTGTTAAGCGAAATCATTCAAGCAGGTAAAGCAGCAGTCCAAGGCATTGAGTTCACCTTCTGGAAAAACTCAATCTGCAAAAGACCCCATAAGAGAGGTACCTATGTTTTTGAAATGCTCGATCATTCGCAGGCTTTGCAGTCTCTTGTTTGCTGTCCTTTCGATGACTGGGCCTTCGGCTCTGCAAGCTGGTCCTCAAAGCTATATGGGACGTGAGCTAGCCGCCGTCATGGGACCAGGCGGCATCGATTGGCTGGAGCGAGAAAGCCGCGAATCCGAAGAAAAAATTTCCCAATTGATCAAGACACTCCCTCTCAAACCTGGCATGAATGTCGCTGATATTGGCGCCGGTAGTGGAACCCTTTCCCGCTTGATGGCTCCCGCCCTTATTCCAGGTGGAACTGTTCTAGCGGTTGATATTCAGAAGGAAATGCTGGACGCACTGCTGAAGAAGGCCAAGGCCCAAGGCATAAAAAATATCAAACCCGTGCTCGGAACTGACAAGGACCCCAAGCTAGCCGCAGCTTCCATCGATCTCGTGCTAATGGTGGATGTCTACCACGAATTCAGTCACCCCTTTGAAATGCTGCTGGCGATCAGTAAAGCTCTGAGGCCTGGAAGCATCTTAGCCCTGGTGGAGTATCGCGGTGAAGACCTCAAGCTGGCAATCAAAGCTGAACATAAGATGACTTTGGAACAGATAAAAAAGGAATTCAGTCTGCCTGAGCTAAAGCTCAAGTGGAAAGCTTTGGATTCATCCTTGCCTCGTCAGCATCTGGTGTTTTTTACGAAGCAATAGCTGGGATGCAAGATACGATTGATTCCAAGTGGCAAAAGGAAAGTCTGAAAAAGCAGCAGCAAACAGAGATCGAACAAGCAACACAAGAGGCGGACTTTTCCATCTTTCACTTGGCTGAATTCTGAAAAAATCAGGCAGCTTAGAAGGTTTCCGGCATGACCGTAAAGACGATAGGCGCGTTCTGCTCGCGACGAAGCTTCCCTAAGGCTTTCAAGAAGCTTCTGACTCGCGAACTCCAGTCGTCGGCAGTTTCCTGATGAAAGCCTGCAACGATCGTATAAGGCTTGCCTGGCTTGAGCTGCTTCAAAGCTTCCTCGACAATAGTCAGGCTCTCTTCTGCTTTCATATAGTCGGCAAGGGCCGCATTGTTCGGTACCTGCCAAAGGCTGCCCCTTGCGGTCGCGACTTGATAGGGCTGGGAGCGAGTCGAAATATCCTTCCAGTAAAATCGAAGCCAGCTCAGCAAATCCATTCCAAGCAACTCATCTGCGACTAGGTTGATCGGTACCGCCGAGCTATCAGTGATAAAGCCTTCGGCAGCCAAGGCTTCGAGGAGCTGTGGACCGGTGACCCATCCGCCTGCTCGAAAATGTTTCAATCCGCTATATCCCTGCTTGGCTAAAATACTTTTTGAAGTCGCGAGAATTCGCCCTAGCTCTTCGTAGCTATACGCGTTGATTGGAATTTCATACCCACAATCATGGCGGCAGTCTTCCGTGCTACCAGGCCTTCCCCGCCGGACCCAACTTGGCTTCAATCGCGGCACAACACCCGCCGCTTCGACCAGACTTTTCCAAGCATGCAGATGCACTCCAAACTGATCCTGAGGCAAAAGTGTCTTTTGGATGAGAGAATAAATCTTGCTAGCGTTTGACTGAGGCTTCGTGAAGTAGGCGGCATTGAGATAATGCAGAAAAGGGATATCGGGAAAGTCCTGACGCAGTCGAGTCATGGCTTTGATATTCTCGGTCAAGAGATCATCCCCCTCCCAGTCGACCGTCATGATGATGCGGAGTTGCGCCGGGGCTTCCGGGGGCTTGGGAGGCGTCAGAGCTGGCAAGGAAGCGGACCCTAAAAGTGCCAGGATGAAGCAAGGAGCCAGCCTTCTGATCTTCCAAATAAGGCAAAGAATTCTTGTGTTTGCCGCTTTCCTGCTGACTCCCGCCACTGCCCAGCTCCTTGCAAAAAATAAAGAACATTCCCGAAGCGATCCTTAGGGATCTCGATCAATCTTTCCATAATGACTGTGTCCTGGTCGACTACGAAACGAGGATCAAGAGCTCATGATGGTCTGCCCTAGGAGCCACTCCGGCAAAAAAGAAGCGGGAGTTAAGCCTTGAAACCTAATAGTCATAGTCATTCAAGGGAGTCCTATGCTAGTAATTCATGTTCGGCAATTTGATTGCTGACACATTGAAGTCTTTCGAGGTCTAAACGATGAAAAATCTTATCAAAATCTTTCTGCTCTTCATGATTTTAACCCAACCAGCCTCTGCTAGCGACCAAGTTGAAGTCGAACTCGTACAGGAAAATAAACCACTTTTGAGTGCTTTGAAGAGGACCTGCCTCGACTCTTGGTGCGAAGGATACTATCAGCTCCAATTTCAGACTGTCGTGTTCGTTCCTAGAACGAACAGCACACAGGTGTTTTTCAGAATGAGCCATCAGGGCGACAGGATCAGCCTCAGATCTGCTGAAGACCCTTCGTTTGAAGGTCAAATCAATGCCCAGTACAACGATGTTTTCTGCACCGTGAAGGGCTTTTCGGATCAGCAAAGTATCTTGAAATCACCCAGTACCTTGCAACCCGAATTCTTCAAACGTCTGAACGCTTGTGTGGAAGCTCTTCAAACTCGCTTGATCAAGGTCAGATATCCCTGAGCATATGTGATTTATTCTATGGAAAGACCAACCAGACTTTGCAAAAAGTTCTGGTTTTTTTTATGAAAAAGTCTGGTGATTTGCGTCAGCTCCAGGAAATCTTACATGATCCTGATCTGTCTATCCTATATGCTCAGTGAGCGGTGCTTTGACTGAGAAAGCCCCAAATCTTTGGGAAAAACTCCTCCGTTAAAAGCGGTATGTGCCCCGCACCGTTCATAGTCCATAAAGCGACTGAGTGTCCTTGCCGGCAATTCTTCCAAGTTTGAGAATCGGTATCATGGCCTTTCGAGAAAACGGCAAGATCATGCTCGGTCTTGCTCATCGTCGGCGGTTCCTCGCACTCCATATGCTGGGCCCAAAGTTCGGCTGTTTTGAGGGCTGATGGCGAGTCTCGGCCGCTGCCATCGTAGCGGACGACTCGATCTCGATCACCATGCACCTGCAAGACCGACAAGGCTTTTGCTTTCGAGCATTGGGCCTCTCGTCCAGAGCCAGCGCCAGCGAGTGAGACTATGCCTTGGAATAGCTCAGGCTTCTTACAGGCGAGGCGATAGGCCATGTATCCTCCATTGGAATGGCCAAGGATATAGACTCGATTGGGATCGACTGGATACTGGGCCTTGGCCTTATCCAGGAGCGCGAATAGGTAGCCGGCGTCGTCAACACCCGATTTGCGAGTATCGCAACAGACTTCGGTGGCATTCCAAAATCGTCTGCCCCGGGGCTCAAGACTTCCGTTGGGGATAAGCAGAAGAAGATTATAGCGGTCTGCCATTGGTTGTAGACCCATGTACCAGGTCGTTTCGAATTTATTATTGGCATAACCATGCAGGACCAGGAGTAAAGGATAGCCTTGATCGGGGGCTTTGCCGTTTGGAATGATAATGTCCGCTTGGCGTTGATCGAAGTCTAAGGCTACGCGATCGTTGCGCCAAGACAAGAACACTAATTGCTCGAAATTTTCCCGCATAGGCGATGGAATTATCCAGATCAGGACTAAAAACGCAATGACCAGGAATGCACTTGCTGCCAGTCCTATGCCGAGACGAAACAGCCTGCTGAGCAGTCCACGACGCCGAGTCCGCGGCCACAGCACAAACAGCCAAAGCACAAGGAGACAAACGGCTAGAATCCATGGGAGATCATGAAGCATTTTTATGCTATCCTTAGTGCCTGAAGACCGATAGATCTGTGTGATCTGCCATCATTATGCTACCAAGAGTTAAGAATCTCAGCAATTTTAGAGCTTGAGATACATGACAGCTGATCGTGGTGGAATCTTGACCTCCACGAAGGGGCCCTGCTGCTTGATTTCATCACCACCCAGCAAGTCTCGATAGGACTGACCAACAGGGAAATCGGCTTTGACAAATGCTGAACGAGCTTCCCCGCATTTATTAATACCGACCAGACCCGTGTTACCTCGGCTGAAAATCACCTGACAGTCGTCAGCTTTCAATACGCGCATATCAGTCCCGTGGACGGCATTATGAAAAGATATCATGGAAACCAGCTTCGGTGATCGATGAGCATAGGCCCAGCGATCTTCCCGAATGCCACCACCAGCTTTCACACCGAGATCAGAGAAAATATAAGGCACTCCCTCGGCTCGTCCCAGCAGGAAAGCATAGGCTAGGCTTTCGTCGACAGGATCCATGATCATACTGCGAAAACCATCATTGTTGGGAATATCATGATTAACTACAAAAGTGACTGATCTATTCCAAGGCAAGGCGCGACGCTGACTGACAATGCTGCTATCCACCAAACTGGCCAAACTTCCGCCTAAACTGAAGGCTTTTTGTACGGTATCCCGCAGAGGGAAATCATAGAAGGACATCGTCGTTTCCTGAATGTAGGGAGCAAGGTCGCGATCATAGGTCGACGAGTCGGCAATGATCTCGCCAAAAACATAAGCTTTGCCACTGGTATCTTCCGTCAAGAGCTTTTTGAAGTATCCCGGCTCCATATGCTTGACAGCATCCAAGCGAAAGCCATCCACTCCCAGCGAAAGAAGCAGCTTCAAGAAAGTTCTTTGCGCTAGCAGCACGCGCTCGGATGCTTGATTCAAGTCAGGCAAACCTCGATCTCCCCCCCCACCGCAAAGGCGACCATTCCGAACCTGAGCTACATCGTTGTAATTCGTAATACAAAACGGAGGATTATAGTCCTGTGAGGTAAAGAGGGGGCCGAATTTTTTGTTCAGCGCGAAAGCCTCAGTGGGCAAGCGAGAACTTTCATTTGCCGTATGGTTGAACACGATATCAACGATAATTCTTAAGCCATAGTCATGAGCTGTTTGAATCATCTGACTAAACTCATTTTGATCACCCAAAGGACCGGCAATTGCTCGATAGTCCACTGGCTGATAGCGTCCCCACCATTGATCAGAGTCTATTGTTAAATTGGGCGGTGAAACATGGATTTGACCGTATCCCATGGCCGACAGATTTGGAATCTCCGAGGTGATTTGCCTAAAGGGCCAATTGAAGAGCTGTACGATCACATCTTTGTTTGCAGGTGACGTCAGGGCGCTTTCTGAATTCTTGACTGCAAAATGCAGCGAATTCTGCCCAATTTGTTCTCGCGCTGTCCTGCCACAGCCCAGCAACAGGGTGATAAGAGTCCAGAACAGAAAGGTCTTTGACGGACATTTTGAAAGCAGCATGGAACCTCCTCAATGTAAAAGAAAAAGCCAAGATTCAGAACCTGATCACATAGAATATTTTAGGTAAATCTCCTTAGCTCTGTTACCAATTACGGCTCAGAAAAAAGAAGGTAATCGGCTATATTTCAGCTTATTCTGTCATTTTTTTATAACAAGATTTCAATCTTATGCTTTATTTAAGCAACAGATAGACAAGCGTTCATGACCTTGATTCGGAATTTACAGCTCACACTCAACGCAAGAAAAGCTGAAAAGACTGCTGGTATGCATAAACATCAGCATAGCCCAAGCTGAATTATTTCTCCAATCGCTTTTTTTTCTTTATAGAAAATTTTCAAAAAGCCTGGAAAGGCTGTATAGCAATCTGTTGCAAGGAAGAGACCGACATCAAATGAAAGACACAATCCGGTAAGATGAAAGAATTGAAGAGAGACAAGCAAGATACCTGAAGTGTTTCAGCCGAAACATCCAAGCTATTTGTTACGGATTCGGAGTAAAAGGATTCAGTTCTGTAGTGTCTGCAAACTTCGAAGATGTATGGACATCAATTAGCAGCAAACCATGGCAAGAGACAAGGACTTAGCAAGCTACCAGCCAGATACTCTCACAAAAATGTTGCTC
>JBGSRE010001029.1:0-3196 GCA_041737755.1 Oligoflexus sp. | reverse complement strand
TTGGCTCAACGTGATGGACTTATTTAGGCCGATCGAATAACGCTTGGCTTCGTTGATGGCGAAAAAGTTGTAAATAAATGTTTGGCCATTGCGTGGAGTCATGTCGACAACTTGGGCAATCGCCCCGCTGGCGATGACCGTTCCGCCGCCTAAAGGGTCATTTACATTATAAAGACGGCCTGGAGTAGGCGTGGCCGTCAACGCTTGCGGACTCCGGACGATAATCCAGTTACCTGTCAGATTCATAGGTTGCAAGCTGACTTGATTGTTGCCGTCGATCAGTTGCACCTGATCGGCAAGAGTCGGAATATTTGGGGTAAAGGCCCAGGTAGCCTGAGTAGAATCCTTTTGCTCGTCGACACCGTCTTTGCCGATCACACAGAGCTTCACCACAGTGCTGGTGGTCATGAAAGTCGAAAGGTCCAATTTAATGGAAGTCGCGACCGGCGTATAGCTTGAGTAATCAGTAGGGCTATCGCAAGCAGTCAGTTCATTACCATATTTGAATTTATATTCTTTCGCTCCGCTCACATTTATTTCGTGAAATGGGCTCGTGTTGGGTGACTGCGGAACGCCAGCTAGCTTAGCCTCTATTCGGACTGGAGGTTCTGGCAATGGCTTGGCTTCAGGAAGTGGGAGAGCTCCAGGAGTCTTGCTGGTACTAGCAGCCTCATTTGGCAAGCCATTAGGCCCGTCTTTTCTTTCGCCAAGGTCCGGCGCTGCTGAATCGTTCCGTGACGATTTACAAGCGACAGCCAAGAGTAGCAGAATTAAGAGTGACGATTTCATTTGAGGCTCCTTTTGAGCTCTTAAGTGTTTAGGGACACACTTAGCAATTTTTCGACCACAATGCTTCAAGCTAGAATGGCTCGTAGGTTATTGTTTTTATTTATTTTATGGATGTATTCTTGGTAAAGTAGAGAATAACAAAAGTCCAAGATCTAGACTCTGTTTACTAAATTAGCACCGGGATAAAGATTTTCTTCATAGTAGGCATCAAAGACCAAATCGACGATCTCAACGGAATTCTTGTCTTTCGGAATGCTTTCAAAGCAAGGAAAGCGGATGACCCCTTCGGCAAACAGCTCGGTATCGACTTCAATCTCTTCGTCTTCGAGCAGTTCCTCCTCGATGCTTAGGCTTTTATGTCTGGATTATCAGGCGGCTTGGCGGCTGGAGTCGGAAGAAAAGAGATCCAAGGGCACAGAGATCACAAAGAGGAAGGGTACGTAGCCTTCTTCAAGTGATCGATTGCGTAGCAAGCGAATGTCGATGGATGCGCCGACCTCCCGCAATGTATCGACAACAGCTGCCATACCAATGCCTCGTCCCGAGACATCGTTGGTCTCTTCGGCAGTGCTAACATCACTTTGAAAGATAAGTCCAGCCACAGTTTTAGCGTCTCGAGCTCCGTCACTACTGATGATCCCCTTTTGTAGACCTAGCAGGCGGAGTCGATTGATGTTAAGGCCGCGACCATCGTCTTCAATAAAGAAGTCCACCATACGGTCTCGAATACGCGCAGAGATGCCGATGGTGCCCTGGGGCGGCAATTGCTTGACCTGTCGCTCCGTCGGGCTCTGCAGTCCGTGATACAAGGAATTGCGTAAAAGATGCACAAAACAGTTGCGGAGCAGGCGCTCCGTCTTTCGATCGACCCAAAGCTCGGGCAGGTCCACCTGAGCATTGGGGATAGCTTTGCCGAGTTCAAGGGCAAGCGGCTCGAGCTCTTTGACGAGATCCCCTATTAGTCTGCGAAGCGAAATAAAAAGGACTTTTCGCATCGAATGCATAGCATCCCGCACGGCTGGATTCAGTGTTTCACCCTGATCCGCCGACTCTTGTAGGTGTTGATAGACAATAAGCAGAGGATCTCGTTCGAGGCTAATGGCTTCCTCGCGGCCTTCAACTCGTCCGAGTTTCTGCTTGGCAATGCTTTCATAGGCTTGCAAAACCGCATCTATCGCGACCACCTTCTGCTGCAGGACTCCTCGATCCAAGTCGCTGGTACCGTCTTTAATTCGATCAGCGAAATACTGTTCAATGCCATGTATGACAAAATTCATATGCCTAAAGCCGAGAGACCTCGCATTGCCTTTGATGGTATGAATATGGAGAAATATTTTCTTGAGGACCGTTGATATCTCTGCACCAAGCTCGGCGCTTTTGATTTGATCCTGACACTTTTGCAATAAGCTTTTACTGTTCAAAATAAACTGGTACCAATCCCGCTCGGATCGATTGAGTATTTCGCTAATGATGTGAAGTTCCTGAGCCCTTTGATCAGCTTTAGCCTGAAGTCCTCGGAGCTCGGTAACGTCGTTGATCGTTAGCAGGATCCTTTCGACCTTTTTCAGATCGTCACAGATAGGAATCCAGTTGAGTTCGTAGTGAAAGGTACTGTGGTCCGGGCGTTGACCATTCAACTGAATTGGCAGCAGGTGGGCGTTCATGTCAAAAGCGAGTTCTGATTCATCGATAGAGGCATGAAGAGCCTGTTTGGCCTGATCGATCTCATCAGCTGAAAGCTCGGTATAGCTGAGAAGCAGGGGAAGCAGATCCTGCCCATGAAGGTTTTTTACTCCAAAAAGCTGTTCAAGAAACAGCGAATAGTCTTTGTTTATGAGTATGCCGCGACCCGAGATCGTGCATATACCCATTTCAATATGCTGCATGATACTTTTTATGTCTCGCGTTTGTTCAATCACACGCAGTTCCAAAGTTTGATTGAGGCCGACAATGCTATCCTTTTCTACGGCAAGCTGCTCATGGAGATGAATGTTTTGCAAGGCGATAGCCCCTTGCGTTGCAATTGGGCTAGCGACATCAATGCTGCGTCGATCGAAGAGATTATAGAGCTGAGTATTGGCTAGGTAGCAAAAGCCAAGAATTTTTGCTTCGGCCACTAGAGGTAGTAGCAAGGCCGAGCCAGTGGTCGTGGGACGCATATCGCCCTGTGACTTGCGAATACAGGGTTCGATGCTTTTCGAAAGCAATACGTGATGGATGAAGGATTGATCCACCTTGGTTTTAAAGAGGTCGCTTTGTTCTAGTCGAATATTGTGCGCAAAGGTAGCCTGCCAACGACCATCCACTTGAAAGTAGAGGAGGGCCAATTCGGAGCCAGTGGCTTGGCATAGGGATTCCATCAGAGCTTTGAACAAGGGTTCTCGATCACTGATAGCACTGAGTTTGA
>JBGSRE010000973.1:0-4257 GCA_041737755.1 Oligoflexus sp. | reverse complement strand
TAGTCGCTGGCGCGAAATTGAAAATTTCGCCCAGGGACTATCCTGAGCGAAGCGAAGGATCTCGTGGAATCAGGTACTTATCGGCGAGATCCTTCGTCGTTTCACTCCTCAGGATAGTCTCTGGCGCTTTAGGCGCCAGAGACTAAATAGATCCTCGGATCCTTAGTCCTTCCTTGATGAATAACAAGACCTGAGCCTAGCAGCCTTTCACCCATCAAATCCCATCATGAGGCTACAGACGGCATGAGGTGATTAGCCGTCGCCATGGGCTTTTAACCGCCCTTGTCAGGTTCGATTGCCTTCTCATTTAACCAAAGGAAAAAGACCATGAAACATTTTCAAGCAAGTTTTCTCACGTTACTCAGCCTTCCACTGGCCTTAACTCTTGCCTGCGGCCAAGTACCAAAAGCCGAAGACAAGACTCCAGACACAGCCCCCGCAAATACTGATGCTGGTGGGAATTCAGGGAGTGATACAGGAACTACGGCATCGACTGCTCCCAATACTACTCCTCCTAAGACTGAAACTAACAGCGATAGCAATCCTGATATTATCGTTCCGCGCTTGCCAGGCACAATCAACCCGACCCCTGTCAGCAAAAATGTCATTCGTCAGGCTAAAGGTTTGCAAGCCGCCGATATTCAAAAAGCCGTGGATCAGTTTCGAGCGGACTTGGGCGGCGCGAATAACCTGGGTGCTGTTGGAACCCAGCTTCAAGGCCACCGCGAGATCAATTGGGATGGCGTCCCCGCTGATAAATCAGCTCCTAACCTGTTTCCTGGCGACTTCTTTAAAGCCCGCGGTGCACTGTTCAGCTCACCTTGCGATCAACTGCAAGTTAGCGCCAAAGCACAGGATAGCACTGAAGTGCTTTTCGCCAATATCAACCCCTCATTCAGTAAAATATTCAAGGCCTTTAGCCCTGAGAAGCTCTTTGCTGCTCTCGGCAGTCGGATCATTGATGTGACCTTTACCATACCAGGCAGTGATGAGCCCGCATCAGTCCAGGGGTTTGGTTCGGTCTTCACGGATGTTGATCTGCAAGGCAGCACGACTATGGAATTCTACGACGTCTTCGGCAGCAGGATCATGACAGTGCCAGTACCAGCAGTAGCTCATGCGGATGGGAGTCAGTCCTTTGTTGGAGTGAAGTTCAACGATGGTCAGGAGATCTCTAAAGTTCGCATCATCATGGGCAATGTCGCCCTAACTAATTTTGTAAGCGAGAGAAATGGCAAAGATGTTGTCGCGGCTGATGACTTCCTCTATTCAGAACCAAAGTCACTGCCACGCCGACTTTAAGCAAAACATTCCCGATATGTAAGCCATGCGGCCACTCCTTACTCTAAAGGAAGTGGCCGTTTTAATTGAATTAATCGGCACATACTCCCTGAGTGCCGCCGCCGCAGATGAGCTCTTGACGAAAGCCAATCCCAAGCCTTTTCATTACCCCATGCGCAAGATTAGTCAAGCAAAAATGACTTGATTTATGTGTCACAAGGGCATATATAAGCAACTCATGTGATCCCAATTCCTCCTGCGGATGCTCCTTTAGCGTTGTAGCTCTTGCTGCTGCCGGGTTCTACTAGCTCAGTTCGCAATAAATAAATCAATTTTTTGTCTTCATCACTCATGCTGAGAGCCCAGCTCTCCAAATAAAGGAACTTTCTATGACAAAGAGCTTTGCTTCCTTGTGCCTCGGCCTTGCTTTAGTTGGATGCGGCGACCAAAAAGATTTCATCAAGGATAGTGATTCTTATCAGGTGAGAAACGAGCTGAATGTTACAGGCAATATCATCCTAAGCTTCGAACAGGTCTCCCTCTATCGATCCATCACGATCGGAGCCACTGAAGCGGATCGCTGTCGAGCCATAGCTCAAGACTTTTCAATGTCTCAAGGCATAAATCTAAACGTGGCCAGCCTCAAACTGAGCTACGAAGAACCTTCTAAACATTGCGCTCGACGTAATGCGTTTAAACAATGTGAAACCAATCAATACATTTATACTTTCAGCTGCCAATTCAATAGCAATTGATTCGTCTCTAGCGTCCACAGGATCAGTCTTCGATGGAAACAAGGATGCGTGGTCCATTCTTCACGGATTCGGAATGGCTTACAGTTAGATTACGCCCGGCGATTGCGAAAAATCGACCATTCTTGCTTCAGTCGCTTTTTCTCGGCTCACAGAATCCGCCTTACTGAGAGAAACTGAGCTAAACCTCAGCATTGAGCTTTGGACATACTCCTCATCAATCTCAAAGGAAAGCCATCTTCGTTCCAAGTTTTCAGCAACTTCCCCTGTGGTATTGGATCCCGCGAAGATATCCAATACCAAATCATCTTTGTCAGTCAGAAACTTTATAAAAAACTCAGGGAGTTTGCTCGGAAATCGCGCCGGATGTGGGCGAATGCCAAGCTCTTTGCACTTCGTCATGTAGGCCGAGTTACTCTCTGAGTTTGGAAAGCTCAGAAGATTTGATGGAATTGCGCCACCGTTGTCCTTCGAAAAACCACTTGAAATATCGTGACCCGATGGCCTCTTCTTTGGATCATAGAAGCTCTCTGGATCTTTCAAAAGCTTTTTCATTCGATCGGAATAAGGAGCGAGGACATTTGAAACATTGGCCTTGGGCCAGGCAGTCTTGGAAAACCACCAAACAGTGTTTACAGAATCCTTTGCCCTTATTTTCCTTTTATTTACCCATTCGATTGGTGATGGTAATTTTGAAGGATTGTGCCAGAAAAACTCTTCAGCGAGATGAAAGCCAAGATCATCGCAGAACTTTATCAAGACTCTATAGTTATAGAGCGATCGAACTGGTAAACCTTTTTCATAAGCACCACCCAGGTCCAGAACCAAGGATCCGGTCGGTTTTAGAACCCGGTGCACCTTTCGGCCAAACTCTGAGAGCCACTCGACATACTCGTTTTGTTGGCGGTTCCCGTAGGATTTTTGCCTAAGCAATGCAAACGGTGGAGACGTCATGACCAAATCGATTTCATTATCAGGCAACTGATCCAGTAAGTTTAGCGAGTCACCCAAATAAGCATGACCGAATCTGGTTTTATAGAATGGCGAGGACAAGCTCATGTGTATCTCCATCAGGTCAATGGACTATAAGTCACAGCCTTTTCGTGTCAACGCTTTTTGGTGTTATTTGGCCTGAAAACTGTTCGACATGAGCGAGAATACTCCCCCAGAAAAGATGCCATATAGACATCTTTGGTCGCCATAGTTTTGCGGCTGCATGATGGATCCTGCGATCACTCTCGGGAAGACTTTGCTGGGAGCTTTTAAAATTTGAACTTGGAGAATCGAAGGCGTTGCTTGCGCCTTCTAACCATCGACTCTTACTTAAAGCAATGGCTTGCTGTTCCTGCGCATGCTCTTGAATTCGGCGGCACTATGGTTAATATAAATATTACCATGCTCAATCTTTTCCACCCAACTCAAGGGTATCCAATGATGCAGGCGATCATCTGAGTCTTTTCTATTGAGCTTGAGATAATCACCATCGACCATCTCAACACTCCCGACACGCACTCCTTTGGCCATTATCTTTGAGTTAGCTTTTATTAAGGCCTTGTCGATTTGCGAAGCATCCATGTCATCGTATTCCTTTGTATTTAACAACTTATCCTCGTCTTCAAGTCACATGAGCGTCCGCCTCTTCGGCCTGAGTTTCGTCCTGTCGCTCAATTTTTTCTCGGGATAGTTTAGATTGGGAAGATTGACTGGAATGATGCGATCGCTTTAAGGCCCTCTTGAATTCCAAGCCTCCCGTTGTTTGACAATGATTGGTGCTGGCTTCTTCGGTGCTTTGACTACCTGTGTAAATACCCATGTAATAGTTACTCCTTTTCTTGAAAAAATGAGTGAACCAAGCACCTATAAAGGTATCGCAAATTTTGCACAAAGTTCCATATTTAAAAATTTATATTTCGATAATTAAGTACATATGGCCTGCTGCCAATAAAACACCGAAGGTTACGCAGACTCTTTAAAGAGTCTTGCGATTTAAGCCAGTGCAGCAGCCGCATATTATCGGCAAATCCTGCCCATATCAGTTTCGTGGATTTCGCCGATGAACCTAATGGGAAACTCTATGCTGAATGTTTGCAGCTAAAAAAGGTCTATCCATTGCTTTTCTGCAGATCCTTTATTAAAAAATTTAAACATATCTTCATTTTGGGGATGCTTTGCCAAGCATGGACAGGAATTGCCGCTGACAAGGCCCGTGAGGGAGTGCTCGATC
>JBGSRE010000971.1:0-5104 GCA_041737755.1 Oligoflexus sp. | reverse complement strand
AGTAAAATAGCGCTCATTCGGAGCAAGTTGGAGGATGATTTTGAACCGGAATTGCTTTTTGAAACTGGAGGGCGCAGCTGTGGCAATTAGCTTTTTGAAAGGCTCGATACAATTGCGGCTGAAAGCTTTGCGGGATGATCCACTACGAATTGATAAGAACCAGAACCGCATGAAGTCGTAAACAGAAAGTATGCCCCCAGCCAGACTTGAACTGGCACACCCTTACGGGCGCAGGATTTTAAGTCCTGTGTGTCTACCGATTCCACCATGAGGGCATGAGGATTGCCAGGGAGGCTTGGCTCCGTGGGTAGGGGCATAAGTTAACTTAGGAATGGGGAAGGCTCAAGTCCTAGCAATTTTTTTTTTCCGATAGCCTGGGCGAATGCGCCGGGAGAGCGTCAGACAGATCGGCAGAAGGTAGTACAAAAGACTGACTCCAGGAGCCGAACCAGCCGCACCAATAACCCCGCAGCCCGCCATCTCCTTAGGTTTGCCGACCGATGACAAGGGGTAGAGGAAGACCAGACCCGCTTCGTCATCCAGTCCAAGGCTCAGCGTACGATCGCTGCGCGAGTAGCCCATCACCGCCGAGTAGTCGCCGTGATTATGGCCGAGTCCGAGGCAATGCCCCAGTTCGTGCATCAAAGTGAAGGCCATAAACTTAGCGCTGGACCCTCGCTCGGACACAGCGATATCGCAATCGATAAGCTTTTTTTCTTCGATGCTGGGATTCGCATAGGCCGAGGTAGTGAGATTGGTTTTGCCCACCACGATGGAATAAATCAGGTCTTCTTTATCAAGAGTGGCATTGGCCGAGAATTCTGCATCCATTTCCAAATAAGCATCCGGGACATCATTCCACGGCTTCATTGCCAACTGCACGAGCATCATCCAATAGTCCTGATCGCTGAGTTCGGAATAGGCGCCATCAAGAAATTCGTCTTTTTTTGTGATGGCGGGAGGGTCCACGCTCAACTGAAAAACGATGCGCGGATTTTCTTCCGACACATCCAGGCGAGCTTCCGTTGGTCCTGAAAGCAAGACAAAGGCTTGGGCATCTCTACTGGCTAAGAGCATCAAGAGCATCAGGCTTAAAACCATTTGATTATCCCCAGGCGCAAAGCTGTTGGGCTTGCGATATGTCCAAAACCAAAGCCCAGAGATTGGCTGAATTCGGCCGAAAAACAGCCTAGCCAACCCCCACAGCCTCTTTCCAAACCAAAAGCCGCATAAGGGCCAATGCCACCGCCGTTGGCACTCCAGGTGAGGCCGGCGCCAAGACTGGTGTATCCACCCCACTTGCTTTTATCACGAGCAGCAATGGAAAGCCCAGTAGCGGCCATATTGTATTCCACACCCTTTTCCGTAACGAAAGAAAGGCCCATATCACGAACATCCGGTGGAATCGACACAGGATTAGGTCCGCCACTGCCGATGGCAGGAGGACCAAAACGAAGTGCAAATCCTCCAGCCCAAACCGAAGACGGAGATAAAAAAAACAGTGAGATCAAGCAAGCTTCTAAATACGCCATCCAACCCCCAAACTGATATTTTGTTTGCGTGCGGTGGCTAGGAAAAGACCGGCAGATCCGGCTAAAAACTGCGCATTATTCCAATCCAAAGAGACCGTAACTTTGGACCCCATCTGCAGACCTAAACCAAAATAAGCTCCCAGGTTATAGGCTTCGTTCTTACGGGTGGGAATATCCGGCGAAGAACTTCGAATCACGGCTTCATCACGCAAGATGGCCGTTCCAACGCGAGCAGAAATCAATTTGCTATTGAGCACAGGATAATTGTAAGCAAAGGTGAGCATCTGTGTGCTTTGCCGAATACGTCCCTGAATGCGACCATAGTAATGAATTTCGCCTAAAAAACGCTGATTCAAGAGATAGCGTGCAATCCATTCCGGCCGATAGCGTTCATCGCCCTCTTCCATGGCACCTAAGGCTAGGCTAAAAATCTGCTCGCAACGGGCCGGAAAAGTCCAGGTTATTCCAAGAAAAAGGACTAAGATTATTTGTGGTAATAACCGATTAGGGAATAGAACTGCAAGGATTCGATAAGCAAGATCGAATCCCCAATTCTTG
Organism: Oligoflexus sp.; assembly: GCA_041737755.1. GTDB lineage: Bacteria > Bdellovibrionota_B > Oligoflexia > Oligoflexales > Oligoflexaceae > Oligoflexus. Next base: position 3,014 of record JBGSRE010000971.1, on the reverse strand, counting down.
AAACGGGTAAGAATTATGGATCGACAAAGTTCTATCAATCGCGCGAACTTACAGGCTCTGAAGCTTTCCGAGATTCGTAACAGCATGACTGAGTTTGACCTCGATTTGGATCTCGGTGGAGAGATCGTGCCCTATGCCCATGGACGGCATTGTTGGTCCCAAGATGAGATGGAACAACTCTTACAAAGCGGGCAGTTTGTTCTGCTCTACAATCGTGCGGATGCTGATCGCGTTCAAACTTATCTGGCCAATCGCGACAGCAAGACCATCGAAGCATCTTCCAATGATGCCGATCTTTTACTGACGGATGGCATTTCGGAATTTCTGAAAACGATTTACACGGTACGATATCCAGCAGATCACTACAGCTTGATCAAAGGCCTGACGATGGCTTTAGCCAAATATCTAGAAGCCTATCCAGAGCTCAGTGGTCTTTGCCTTCAGCTGGCTCAGCATGATCCCTATACATTCTATCACAGTGCCCGCGTTGCTGGTTATGCGGTGGCTCTTGGCCTGCAGATTCAAGGCCCAGATCAGGCTCGTCTGTGGGATTTGGCAATGGGATCCTTCCTCCATGATATTGGTAATTTATCTGTTTCCAAAGAAATTTTGAATCGTGCCGGAACCCTGTCTGATTTGGAATGGAATAGTATTCGGCAGCATCCTGAAGAGGGATTGAAACTCTTGCAGGAAACTCCACTGACTCGAACCGTGCGCGATATCATCTTCTATCATCACGAGCGCCTGGATGGAGGCGGCTATCCCCGTCGCCTGCGGGGATCCATGCTGACCCTTGAAACACGGATCGTGAGTTTTGCCGATGTCTATGCGGCCCTGACCGTTCCGCGCTCCTACCAGACAGCTCGGACTGCCGGGGAAGCAATTCAATTCATTGAAGATCATCTTATGACTTTCCTTGACCCCAAGATTCTCGGGGCTCTCCGAAAATTGCTAGCGCTGGGCGACAGCCAACAGAGCCAGATTGCCGGTTGAAGAGTCACAAACAGCCCTTTGCGTCGCCTCGCACTTGCATTAGAATGCCCGGACGGAACGCGAGGGAGGTCTTTGTGCTACGCAATTCAGTTCTGATTCCCATACTGCTGATCTTTTCTTTCCATGCCTATGCTGTGCAAGATCCGCAGGATGAAAATCTCAAGGACGAAGATCAAAGCACAGAAATTTTGAGCGATAGCGATCGTGAAAATGCCCTTGAATTTAGCCAAAAAGAATTGCAGGGAAAATTTCAGTCTGGGGCTGGACTGAATCTGGGGCTAGTGATGCCCTGGTCGAAAATCGGCGCGAGTTTTCTCGGGCGATTGGGGCAACCAATCAGCAGTTTTTCGCTAGGATTTGGCGATTTTGAATATTCAGGAAACCTTGATCAGCGGAACTATTTGGTGTCGGGAAATTCTCAAGCCTCTTTTATTGCTACGCGCTACTTTTTTCTTGGTCTTGGTCCTATCTATGTGGAGCCATTTTTTGGTGTGGTGCATTGGAATGGAGCCATTAAGCCACGAGGCAATGATGCTCTCACAGATATTGCAGCGTCTTCTTTAACATCTCGTTTTGATATACTAGGGGTGGATATCGGCGCGAATTTGGGCTTGATGTGGATCTTCACCAATGGCGTTTTCTTGGATTACAATTTTTTGAGTTTGAATCGCGCGTTTTTTATCAAAGAGAGCTACACGACCAATACCAGCGATGCGCGTAAGTCGGTACGTTCGCAGATTGCTGGACCCATTTCTATGAGTAGTGTGCATCTGCGAATAGGCTATGCCTTTGATTTTTAGCCGTTGACGGCTTTTTTGCTGGGTCGGTCTATTCGACTTTGAAGCTGGCGAGAGAGATCATCCTCAGCCGAGAGAAGCATGTCTTGAATATTTTGCAGCTTGCCTTCTTCGGATTGAAAGGTGCATTGACCGAAGCAGAGTTCGATAGCAATGCGGTCAAGCTCGAGTCCATAGAGGTGTTCACTCACATACTGAATGATGCGGGATTTGAGATTTTCGGCACCCTCTTCGCGTGTTTCTGGGAGGATTAAGATAAACTCGCCCCCCCAGCTGCGTCCCACTACATCGTCCGCTCGAGTCAGATGAATCAAGTCATTGCCCAGCTGCTGAAGCAACTTAATGCAAAAAGTCGGCCCTTTGATATGGCTGACCTCTTTGAAATTGCTGATACTCATAATCACGAGTGAGAGAGGCGTTGTAAAGCGCTCCGCGTGGCGAAATTCTTTTTCAAGGCGTGCGTTCATATAAGGAAGGTTATAGAGGCGGGTGATACTGTCCTGATCTTCCAGTTCCCGGATGGTTTCTTTAGACTGGCTGAGCTTATTCATTAGACTATTGGCTTTGTCGCTCAAGTGTTTGAATTTGATGAGCAAAGCAGCCCGGGCGGCCAGATCGTTTTTTAAGTTTTCATTGGTACATGCTGAGTCCGCTCCGGATTCCTGAACCAACTCTGCGAGGTTTTTGGACCGGTTGCTAGCCACCATCAAAATACCATAATAATGCGGGGCTGCTTGGTCACTGCGAATCCATTGAGCCAGTTCGATACCCGAAACATTGGGTAGCTTTTCATCGATGACGATCACATCGGGTTCAAAGTCATCAATGCGGTCCATGGCAGTTTCGGCTGTCAGAGCTGTTTCAGTTTTGTAAGAAACCAATTGAGCTTGATAAAGCATGAGGGATTCTGCCGAACCCGCAACGATGAGTACTTTTCCCGATTTGTCTTTGGTCGCCATCGCCGCACTTTCTCAAGGGGTCTACTTTCAAGCGCCTTGAAGAAGTATCGGCTGTGGTTTTAATAATTTTATGAAAATTTTGAAAACATCAGTAAAATTGCCGAGGAGTGGGACTTAAATAGTCTCTGGCGCCTAAAGCGCCTGAGACTATCCTGCGGAGTGAAACGCCGAAGGATCTCGCCGATAAGTACCTGATTCCACGAGATCCTTCGCTTCGCTCAGGATAGTCGCTGGCGCGAAATTTTCAATTTCGCGCCAGCGACTA
>JBGSRE010000970.1:0-4667 GCA_041737755.1 Oligoflexus sp. | reverse complement strand
TAGTCGCTGGCGCTAAATTTTCAATTTCGCGCAAGCGACTAACTAAGTCTACTGTGTAAAAAAACGACATTAGGTCTTCGGAACAACATTTCGGAGCTTTAGAGGGAGCCTTTGGCTGGTCCATAAAAAAAGACAATTGTATGCAAGTCTGCTTAGCTTTAAAAGTAATGAAGAACTTCGATCTGGGGGACGATTCATGCCTAAGTACAAGGGAAACCGAATTTTCGGGGCCTGGCTTCTCTTTTTCATGATGAGTATGGCAATCAACGCTTTCGCTCAGGATAAGGTATCGGGCTTCTATGTTTTCTTCAAAAAGCCTGATCCTTGGAGTCAGGTATACATCTATACCTGGTATACGCAGGGAACCAAGCTCATCGAGCCTACAGGACGATTTCCAGGCAAGGCTCTCGCGGATGTGGCGGGATGGTATCGTGGGTTTATCGACCAGTCTCAAACCGACCCTGCAAACCTCTCCATCAATTTGATTTTCAGCAATGCCGCTGGGGAACAAACGCCGAATTTGGTGCGCAAAGAAAATGGCTGGTATGTCTGGAAGAAGCAGGATCAGACCGTCAATGCTTGGTTTGACCTGAATCCAGAAGAACAGCTCTTTACGGTGGCGACCCTGAATGGCGAGGGTTCTGGTCAGTATACTCCGGGCAGCCTCGTGAAGATTCAAGCGACGGTGCCGCCTCTTTTCCATTTTTCAGCTTGGAAGGGCGCGGATGTCGGCCTGCTCGCTGATCCAACGCGGCCCTTTGCTCAGTTCTCGATGCCCAATCGTGATGTGAGCTTTGAAGCCGCTCTGGAGGATCTTTCGTCTGGGCAACAATCCTACATGACACTTTGCGCGAAATGTCATGGCAAGGAGGGTGAGGGGGGCGTTGGAACTAATTTAGAAATCAGTTCAGGCAAATGCAAAAGCTGTAGTAGTCCAGAGACTCTTGCGGAACGAATCAGTCGGACCATGCCCATTGGCAAAGTAGGCCAATGCGTGGGCGATTGTGCTCGCGATGTGTCGCGTTTCATTTTGTGGGGGCTGAACAAAGCTGACAGCATCGATTGCACCAATCTAAGCAATCGGCTGGGCCGGCGTCAGCTGCGATTGCTGACTGAACGAGAGTACCGAAATTCCATTCGCGATATTCTTGGGCTCAATGAGATTGCGGCTTTGCGCTTCTGGCCAGAATCTGCGAGCGTTCAGGGCTATAATAATAACGCTGATTCTTCGATTGTTTCGGATCGTCATCTCACTGTGTTTGTCAAAGCAGGCCAGGAGATATCCGAAAAAATCAGAGCTGGGGATGTTTTCAAATCCAGTTGCGGGACCGATTCCCGATGTGCCATCACTCAGTTGGGATTACAGATCTATCGCCGTCCGCTGACGACGCCTGAAATTGATCAATACCTGAAGCTCTGGACGACGAATGCTGAAGGTCCGCAGCTTGTCCTCCGTTCGATGCTTCAATCGCCCCATTTTCTTTATCGATCCGAAATGGGTACGTTCATTTCACCGATCAATGCCTATGGATTGGATGCCTATGAAGTGGCATCAGCTTTGTCCTTTACGCTGGTAGGGTCAAGCCCTGATGCTGCGCTTCTGCAGGCCGCGGCCGATGGTTCGATCAAAGATGCGAGCAAAAGGCGAAGCGAAGCAGAGCGATTGCTGCAGACGGATGCTGCGAGGCAGAGTTTTGGTGATTTCGCCGTGCAGTGGCTGGGTATTGGCAGCCTGCCTTTTACGACCCGAGATAATAAAAGGCTTACCGCCTCCATTCGTCAGGATATGCTAGAAGAAACCCAGAGATTCCTCGCCGATTTGGTCTTTGATCAGAATGCCAAGGTCCAGGATTTTTACAGTGCCGACCGAACTATCGTCAGCAAAGAACTCGCGGCCTACTATGGCTTGCCCGTGCCCGCTACCGATTGGGCGGCCGTCACTTATGATTCGCAGCGTCGAGGATTGATAGCCCAGGGTAGCATTCATGCAAGCTATGCGAACTCAATGGAAGCTTCGCCCATCAAACGTGGTGTCTTTGTTCGTAATCGTTTGCTTTGCCAGGAACTACCTCCACCACCGGCCAACGTCGATACCACGATTCCACCGCCGACACCGGGTCTGACCATGCGGGAGCGTCTGGCTCGTCACCTTTCTCAGGGTCAGCAAAGTGATGGCAGTAACTCCTGCGCTTCCTGTCATCAGTACATCGACAAGGTGGGTTTTGCTTTTGAAAACTTTGATGAAGCGGGGCTTTTTCGGGCTTTCTATGCGGAAAAACCTGGTCAAGCGATCGATGTGTCTGGGGAAATAAAGAGTCCTGAACTGCTGTCGGATCCCAGTGCCTTAAGCTTTCAAAATTTCCGAGAAATGAGTGATCTGCTGGGCAACAGTCAAAGGACTAAAGAATGCTTCGCTATTCAATACCTACGCTATGCCAGGGGCTATGTTGAACAAAGTGAGGATCAATGCTTGCAGCAGTCACTCAGTGAGAAACTGCAAAAGGATCTCAGTGTTCGGGGAGCTTTTGTTGAATTGGTTAGCTCTGACAGCTTTGTTTGGAGGAAATGAACTATGATACACGGCAACCGTCGGCATTTTTTCCAGTGGATGGCAGGCGTCAGCTCTTTCCTATGGGCCAGACAGCTCTTAGGACAAGCTTCGGGAACTTTTAATCCAGGGCAAGCGGAACGTCTTATTATTGTTTATCATCCGGATGGGGCTTTTTTAGAGCAATGGCATCCGAACAAGATTTCGGGAAGCATCGATCAGCTTTCAGAATCACTTTTGCCTCTCGCTCCCTATCGTGACCAGCTGCTGCTGATGCGCCGGCTGAATCTTCTGGACGGTAATGGCGATGGACATGATGAGGCGGCTCGCTGTCTTTTGACGGGTAGTATCAGTGCTGCCAAGGGATCGATGGATGTTCACCTAGCGGAATCCTTCAAACAGATTCTCTTGCATGTCGGCGTTCAGGCGAGTAAAAACCAAGGCCATTCCATCAGCTTTTTCCCAGGTGGAGCGGAAAAAGTTGCTGATGATAGTCCTCTGGCTGTATATCAGAGATTATTTCAAACAGCGGCATTTTCTGGATCCGCTGTGGATAAGCAAGTTTTGCAGAATGTTGAAAAAGAATTGCAAAGCTTTATTGCTAAAGCAGATGTGGATCGGGAGCGGAATAAGCTTCAGCAGCATCTTAAGCAGCTGCAGGTTTTGCTTGCCAGCGACGGCCAATGTCAGGGCTACGATCTTTCTACTTTCGATTATGATGACGGCAGAAAATGGCAAGATCGAACAGCGCCGACTATTATGAAAATTCAAATACTCAATCTGGTGAAGGCGATGGAATGTGGTGTAGCTAAAGTTGCCACTCTGCAGTTCTCCCGGCATACGAGTCCCATCAAAATGGATTTTGATTGGCTGAGCCGTTGGGACAATCAGTTTCCTATGGAAAGTCATCAGGCTTCGCACAACAGTGGGGCCGTCCATGCCCAACAGAAAAAATGGATCAATCAACAGCTCACGCAACTCTTTGCATTGCTGAAGTCCACGCCCGAACCAAGAGCGGGACGAGTGGGGTCCATGCTGGATCATACCCTGGTGATGGTTGTTTCCGAAATAGCCCAGGGTGCATCGCACACCCGCAAGGATATGCCGTATTACCTCATGGGCGGCAAAGGTATCGAAGGCTATGCCCCAGGCCGAATCCTGGATTGTGCTGGTGCCCCCCATTCCCAGCTTTTGGCCTCGGTCTCTCAACTGGTCGGCGGTAAGCCCGTTGGTGATTATGCAGGAGCTGGTTTTCTTAAGGGATTGGTCTCTTCCTGAAATTTCTACCAGGCCTCTGGACTCTCCCTGGTCCAAGGGCTGACTCAATCCGCCCTGCTTTTCGCCGATAGCGAGATGGGTTTCCCATCCCTAGAGGTGTGATTTGCGCTGGACCTTGATAATTTTCACGCTGTGCTTGCATGGGGTGCTGTGGCAGCCGATTTCGGCTGCCGAGGGATCCCTGCGCCCTCAAACGACAAGTACTGCCCTCTTCATGGGCTTGGTTCCTGAGTTGGCTGCATTACCGCAGATTCAAGGCGGAGATGTCAGGCAGCTTCTGCTCAGCCGCAATATTCAGATCATGGAAGATGCCGGCGCTCAGCTTAGATTTGAAGACATTCAAACGGGCCGATACGATAATCAATTTAAGGAGTCGAAAGTCGATTTCCCAGGACTCAATAATCCCAAGGCCCATTTCTGGGCCAAGCTTTTAATTCATAATAATAGTGCCGAAGCTCAAGATTTGCTGATGGAAAACCGCTATCCGCTGCTTGACTACCTAACCCTCTATCAAACAAAAAGCGATGGAACTCTCGAGGCGTTGACCCTTGGCGATGAAGTAAGCTATGACCATCGAACGATAGCTTTCCGTTATCCTGTCTATCCTATTCACGTCAAACCTGGTATCAACACCTACTACCTCAAGTTGCAAAATAAAGGCACTTTTGTCTTGAGTCTCTTCCTTTGGGATGAAAAAAACTTTAACGCCTATGCGAAGCAGGACAATCTCGTCCTCGGATTTCTCTATGGCTCCCTCATCATTTTACTGTTCTATAATATGTTCTTGACCTTTTCCTTCCGCAGTCGAACTTATCTCTATTATGTATTCTATCTCTTGACT
>JBGSRE010000908.1:0-5007 GCA_041737755.1 Oligoflexus sp. | reverse complement strand
TTTCCAACTCCACCTTTTCCGGAAGATACGGCGATAATTTTCTTGACACCCGGAATGGGCTTCAAGCGCATTTTAACGCCAAAAGCTCCCGCCCGCTGAGCCGTTGGCTGAGCTGCCCCTGGGGCTGGGGTGGACAGGCGATCCCCGAAGGATTGCTTTCTTTTAAAATAAATTGTGGCCGTCAGTCCATGCTGCTCCAGTTCCCGGAGCAGATGCTGTTCCAGTGCACTCTTTTGTTCCAGATTGAGTCCATCCGAGGCGATCTGCGCGACAGCAGCTTTTTCACCTTCCGTGACGCCCATAAATCGCTCTCGCGCCTCGTCAGGGGTCTTGCCCAACGCTGCAAAATCAGAAAGGAGCGCCGCTTGAGCCAGCATCTCCGAAATAAGAACCGACAAAATCTTGCTTTGATGATCACTGCTCATTAAAATTCCCTCATGGACAAGCTTTTATAGTCTTGCCTAGATGTAAACAAGGCGGACCGAAAAGCATCACAACCCAAGTCCGTACCTCAAATCAGGATAAATTGCCATGCGAGAAGTCAAGATCTATACGACCCATATCTGCCCCTATTGCGTGCAGGCCAAACGCCTATTGACTCAACTCAAGCTACCCTATGAAGAGATCGGGCTGGATGATAAGCCGGAGCTGCGACAGAAACTTTCCCAAGAAAATAGAGGCTATCGGACGGTGCCTATGATCTTTATCGACGACCAGTTTATTGGCGGTTACACCGAACTTCTGGCTTTGCAAAAACAGGGCAAATTGCTTGAGTAACGCGACATGGAATAAAGGCTTAGTCAGCCTCGGTCTTTTGGCCGTCTGCTTGACGGGCGGAGATCGCCCATTGTCGCCGCATGCGCTGCCCTCCTCATCTTCACCTCGTGGGGCCGAGCAGGCTCAGCAGGCGACAAAAAGTATAGCACAGCTCAGCCCTCAGGATATCCAGATGGCTGCTGCTCCCCAGTCTCTGGCGGCTGATATCGAAGCCGAGAAAACGCTTCGAGCTCTCTTTCAGCAAAGCGATTTCCCAGCCGCCGATCGCCTCGCCCAAATCCAATTGGATAATCACGAGCTCAGTGCCGAATATAAGGGCTGGCTCCAGGGGCAGCTGCCGATGATCAAGCTCGGCTGGGCTTGGTCCCTGATTCGACAAAAGAATTGCGAAGACGCTATGGGTCTGCTCGAATCCAACCAGGATAAGAGTTCCCTGGCGCTTGCTTTAAAAGGTATTGGCTACTGTTTGCTGCAGAAAAAAGACTTTGCCGCAGCCAGTTCCTATCTGGAACGGTACCTTGAGAAAAACAATTCGGATCCAGAAGCCTATATCCTCTTGGCTGAATCCAAGGAATCCATGGGCGAAGCGACCGAAGCTTTGGAACTGGCGCAGCAGGCCTCGGCCTTGCAGAATCTGACCGAAGAAGAAACTCGCGAATTGAAACGGCGCGAGGAAAGTTTAAACGTCAAAGCCGAAGAAAGTGCTGGCCAGACCGAGATGAGTTCAGGATTCATTCGTCTTCGCTACCAAGGCATTCAGCATCAGGCTCTGGCCACACCATCGATCATGGTCATGCAGAAGGCGATCGAAACGCTCAACTATAAACTCAGTCTTCCCTATCCGGCGGAACCGATTGAAGTGATCTTTCACCAGAGTGAAAACTTCGGCAAAATCGCCCATAGTCCGGACTGGACCGCTGGTCTTTATGATGGACGCGTGCGTATTCCCGTTGTCAGCGGTCAGCTCGTGGATGAGGATTTCGCCCGGATTCTTCGCCATGAAATCACTCATGCCGTCCTTGCCGAACTAGCCCAACACCGAAAGCTGCCTGCCTGGTTTCAAGAAGGTCTCGCTCAGGTTGCCGAGTGCCCTGAATTTTGCTGGAATTATAACTTCGCAGCCACATCATTTCCCTTCCTGCCTGTTCAGTCCTTTGATTCCGGTTTTATGAATCTCTCCCGGGGCGAGGCACAGGTTGCTTACAAACAGAGTTTCTATTTGATGCAGGTCCTCTACCATCAAGTAGCAGGAGTCGCAGGGATCAAGCAGATTCTGGAGCAGATCCCACAGATTCAGGATTTGAGTTCCGACGGTTTGATGGATCAGATAGGCCAGAATTTTGCGGCTTTGCATCGACGGGCACAGGAGAATTGGGTGGGGCAGAGGAGTTTTTAGGCGCGAGCGTCTGAATTCTTTAGCAATGTGCTCTGACCAAAAAAATCCCCTTCAAAAGAGAAGGGGACTGACGGTTAATTTTTAAAAGTACTTAGGGTACAGACGCCGCATTCACAGATGTTTTGCAAGCATCTAACCATTTTGTTATGACTCCGACTGGTGTCTTGTCAACATAATCAGCAATAGTGAAGCTGCTGTCAGAAGTCATCGAAGACGTTGCAGCATCGACGGCTTTCCCTGTAAGAAAACTGACACTGGATACATGACCAATGTCTGTTACGCCATCAACAGTTACACCTGTTGGTGGTGCAATTCCAACTGCTAGCCAATTTACGCCGCCAACTGCTCGGGTCGTTGCAGCTTCAAGCCCTGTCGAAGTAGCGACAGCAATTGCCGAGAAAAGCTGACTATTCGAGACGTTTGCGACAACGTCCGATGTCCCATGCATAATCAGGCCGGAACCTTGAGCTGCTGCCAAGGTATTTTTTGCTGCGAGGTTAGCGGCGGTAGCGCCGCTCGTGTTGCTCTGTGCAGTCGCAATCGCTGCAGCGAAAAGACTATTATTGGAGGTAAAGACCTTACCCCAGTTTTGCAGTCCGCCGTGTATTAAACCCGAATGATAAGTCGAGTCAATGCTTTGAATATAAGTAGCAATGGCGGTGGCGATTTCGTCCTCGGTTCCCGTACCTGCTTTTATCGCATCGATCTTCGCTTTGATGTTAGCAAAGCCTGGGATTTGCGATAAAGCCGCTTGGCGTGACTCGCTCAGGAAACCTGTGTAACCTTTAACCCAATAATCAAGAATAATCTTGTTCAATCCCGCTGTGAAAGTTGCGTGAGGCGATGCCGCGATGGAACAGCTGAACAGACCAGGAGTAACTGAAGCATTAGTTAAAGCAGTTTGAGCCGCGACTGTAGTTTCATCGGTTGCCGTGGAGAATATGACGGAATTTAACGCCCCACCACGACCCACTGCAAGATTTGCTACAGCTGCACCACGGCCTAAACCTATGGCATAGGCAACAGGGTAAGCTGAAACCAGAGACAATTTATAAGCCTTGAGACCGTTTGCAGTGCCTGTGCCACCGAGGGCTGTGGAATAGGCAGCTGCCGTTGAAGATGCAGTTGCACTTATTTTGGCAAATTTCGTGTTAAATGCAGGTAATAATCCTGTTGCGGCGCCTGCTGCGTTTAAAACAGGAATCGAAGTCGAGGCAGCATTAGCTTTGATACATTCAAATGCACCCAGCAAGTCAGTCACGTCATTGGTGTAAGGATTCGAAGTACCAACCGCAGCAGAACCGATATTAGTCCCCGTACAACTTGGTGTTTTCTGTCCAGCGGCATTGGTATCGTAGGTTGCACAGAAGTTTTCACCAGGGAACACTGGGGCAACAATGATATGGCTTGCTTGCAAATCGCCAAAGGTTTGAGCAATCTCTTCGTAAGCCAAGCCTGTCGCACCAGCATGAGCATAAAAAGCAATAGGATAGCCGTGACCACTTGATGTGTCGGGAGCAATGGTCAATGCAGCCTGAGTACCTGCAGGATATGCGCCTAATGTCGCACCTGTAATATCAGGAATGGTCACAATCGCATTCCGATTTTCCGTATCGCCATCAAGCTTGTACTTCATCAAATAGACTTTTGCTGTAATGGTTCCAGCGAGTCCATCCAGAAGAGTGTCTTTCAGTAGTTTAGTCGGCGTTTTGCCATCAGTACCACCCAATTTGAATGCACCGTTACCAGTGATTCCAAAGGAAGTACCTGGAACTAGGTCAACCATAGCCGAAATTGCCGAACACTTTTGGCTTTTTGCATCACCAACAATGGCCCCTGCGCGTGCAGCAGCCCATTGAGTCGCAAGTGCGGCGTCTGTGATGTAAGTCGAAGGAACTTTCAAACTCGCCGTCACCGTCGCTGCAGATTCTCGATCGATATCGCTAATCTTGAGAGCAGCCGTAACTTTATCCCAGAGAGAATTTGCGGCCAGTTTTTCATCGGTAATGACGTCTTCTTTTTTCAGTTCACTCAGCTTCGGAATGAAGCCCTCATTTTCTTCGGTTTTCTTGCCACACGAGGGCAAAGAGAGCAATATCCCCAGAGGAATAAGTGTCAGTTGGCCGAACTTAAGTCTCATAACTAAGCCTCGCACAAGAAAGGTAGGTGCTATTGATGTCTTCATTGTAAATCAAACTTAAATTGTCTACCAGACCCCAGCCTGAAAAATAATTCGTCCCGTAGACTGGCAAATCGAACTGGCGTCATCTATAATCAACATAAAATGTCTTCATCTATAGAATCATTTCTTGGAGTGCCCTCTATGAAATCTATGGTGGCTTTACACCGTGGGACATCATGTCTCACAAGCAAGCTCCTGGTGCTAGGACTGTGCCTTGGCTTCCACACGAGCCACTTGCGGGCACAAACGGAAGATTCAACGCCTCCTCCTGCGGAAACTTCTGAACCTGCTCCTGCTCCTGCACCATCCGCAGAAACACCCACTCCCGAGGCAACCCCTCCTGCTGGTGAAACTGCACCTACAGAAGAGAAGAAGCCTGAAGAAGAAGGTCTTGGTGACAAGGTTAAAGAAAAAGTCAAAGAACTGAAGACCAAGCGCCTGAAGAATCGTAAGGATACAACCGATGCAGTGGTCAAGCGTCGCGGCAAAGATCCTGAGAAAGCTAAATACGTGATGGTTGGTGTCGCCCAAACACTACCCGAAAAAGTCGTTCGTGCTCGCTATGTTTATCGAAACGTAGCTGGTAATCAGACTTACGAAGAGGGTGGAAATAAGAAAGATGTAGGGATAGACGCGGTCGTTAACGTCAATG
>JBGSRE010000867.1:0-11778 GCA_041737755.1 Oligoflexus sp. | reverse complement strand
GTGGCTCGCATCGGTGGATATGTCAATCAATTCCCTTGTTATCATGGGTGTACGGTTGAGGACATCAATATTCCTGATGGCGGATACGGAGCGCTGGCAAGTTTTGCCGATGTTTCCCGTTTCATCAGGTCCACGGGTCGGCTTATGAAGCAGGAGCTGAAGTACGCGCTGAAAGGCTCGCAAATTCCTCGCGATCGTAAAACGATCATCATGGATGCCCATAATGCCCAAAGTGTGCCGGAGCTGCAGCAAAAGTTTCGGGGCGTAATTTCTTCTAATGTTTTAGAGCATTCACCCAATCCTATTTTCCTACTCATGAACTTCAATTACCTCGTGGCAGAGCGTGGCTTTCATTTTCATGCTATCCCTTGCTATCGTTTCACTTTTGATAGCTATCGTAAGCCGACACCTTTCCAGCATTTTCTTCAAGATTTTGAGTTGATGACCACAGCTCAGGATACGTCTCATAATCAGGATTACATCGACTCAGCCATTGAAAAGCATGGATGGCAAAGGGAGTTCCACAAGAAATATCCTGTGGCTTACCCTTACATGCATTTTCATGTATTTGATGAGGACAATGTTTATCAGCTCTTCAATTCCATTTTTGAAGATGTGAAGGTTGAACTGCTCAGAACTCAAGAATTTTCTGATGTTATCGTTTTTTGTAGCAACCGCCTGAAGCCTGAATTTATGGCAAAGTATGGTCATCTCATGCATCAGTATCGCTCAATGACTTCACGCTTGCGAACTCCGCAGATAACATCCTTTCCCGAATTATCGTAATGCCTGGAGGTAAAGTTGATTAACGTAACTAAGGCCTTTCTCCCTCCGCTGTCAGAGTATACGGAATACCTCCAGAAGGTTTGGGATGCTGGTCAGCTCACCAATGGAGGGCAGCTTCTCGTCGAGCTTGAGGAGAAGCTGCGTACATACTTTGGTACCCAATATCTGCATGTGGTGAATAATGGGACCATAGCCCTTCAAATAGCCATTAAAGCCCTGGATTTAAAAGGTCGTGTCATTACCACGCCATTCTCATACGTTGCAACGACGTCCAGTTTAGTGTGGGAAGGATGCCTCCCGCAATTTGTCGATATTGATCCTAGAACGCTTAATATCAATCCAGCGTTGATTGAAGCTGCGATTACCGAAGACACAACCGCTATTCTTGCCACTCACGTCTACGGGAATCCTTGTGATGTCGAGATGATCGAATCGATCGCAGATAAATTTGATTTGAAAGTCATCTACGATTCTGCTCATGCCTTTGGGGTAAGTTATAAGGGCAAGCCTCTGCCCGTCTATGGAGATATTGCAACTTTAAGCTTCCATGCGACTAAGGTTTTTCATACAGGCGAAGGTGGTGCCATTATTTGTCGGACTAAAGAGATCTCCGATAAAGTGGCTTACTTAAGAAATTTTGGTCATAACGGCCCAGAAAATTTTTTTGGACTGGGCATTAATGGCAAGAATTCCGAGTTGCACGCGGCCATGGGGCTCTGTGTTTTGCCAAGGGTTCCCGAAATCATAGCTATGCGTCGAATGATTACTCAGGAATATGATCGACTCCTTCAGGGACTGGGTGATTTGATCGAGACTCCCGAGATGCGCCCGCAAACAGACTGTAACTATGGTTACTATCCGATACTTTTCCGAGCCGAGGAACAGCTCTTGGCTGTGGTGGCTGACCTGAATCGCCAGCAGATTTTCCCGCGCCGCTACTTTTATCCGTCACTGAATACTCTTAGCTATGTTCCTCCATCCACGGTTCCGGTGGCTGACTCAGTTTCGAAACGAGTTCTATGCCTGCCCCTTTCTCATGCATTGCGATTAGAAGATGTCGGGCGGATTTGTACTATTATTCGAGCCAGCCTTATAATGGCTCGGAGCACTCAACAATTCAGAGGCTTGAAAGATGAACAAGACGCTCTTGCCTAGTCAAACCATCAAGAGATATATCCCAAAGCAATGGAAAATACTGGCGAGAACAGTAGGCTTTGGCAAGGAATGCCCAATCTGTGGTAAGAACGTTCGAAGTTTTTTGCCGCTTGGTGGACGCTGGATGGATGGCGTATTTATCCGTGGTATTCATCATCCGATCCAAAATTTTGAGACTTTGAATTTTAACGACTATTTTTGTCCGCGCTGTGAGTCTTCAGATCGAGCGAGGCTTTACTATCTTTTTCTACAACAGGAACTGGTTCGTCGGCTGAAGAATGCCAGCGATAAAAGCCCTCTCAGTATTCTCCATTTTGCCCCCGAAAACCTAGCTATGGTCAAGAGCCTGCGCTCTCAGCCCCACGTTCAGTATCGAACTGCTGACCTCTATCGTTCGGACGTCGATGATCAGGTCGATATAATGAAGATGGACAGATACCACGATCAAAGCTTCGACATCATCATTTGCTCCCACATACTGGAACACGTTTCAGATGAGAAGCAAGCCACATCAGAGCTCTTCCGTGTGCTAAAACCGAACGGGTGCGCAATTCTCATGGTTCCAATCCTTTTGTCGATTGATCACTCGTATGAGGATGAGTCGATCACGGATCCGGAAGAACGTTGGAAGCATTTTGGTCAGGAAGATCATGTTCGCATTCATTCCAAGCAGGATTTTATAAGCTTGCTGGATGGAGCGGGATTTCAGGTGAAACTTCTCGGAATGAATGACTTTGGAGCCGAGACTTTTGCAAGAGCTGGAATTGCTGCCAAAGCCGTCTTATATGTTGGCACGAAAGCCGTTTTTTCCTAAGAGTCTTTAAGTTAGCGGGATAAGGAATCGACCGTGACCCGCTTAGAAAATGCAGACAGATCAAGGACATGATCGGCAAACGTGAGCATGGATGGTCGGTGGCTCACAATGATCGTTGTGACTTTTGAAACAAAGTGAACTTTGATCGATTCGACAATACTGGCCTCGGTCTCGTTATCGAGATTGGCTGTAGCTTCGTCAAGGATTAGGATTTTAGGCTGGCGGGCAAAGGCTCTGGCGAGCGATAGCCTTTGCTTTTGGCCAGCAGACAGCCCATCTCCGGTCTCTGGAATATAGTGATCCAATCCCAGCGGTAATGCACGGACAAAGCCATCTGCCGAAGCTGTTTTTAAAGATTGCCAAAGCTCGTCTTCCGATCGATCTTTGGATCCACCGTAAAGAAGATTCTGCCGAATCGTACCAGCGACGAGATACGGCTGAACCCCGACGAAGGCAATATCCATCGTATTGCGATCCCAATATTCCCTTGGCGGCAAATCGTTAATAGAGATACTGCCCTTATTGGGCTCTATTTCGCCAAAAATGAGCGAGAGGAGTGTGCTTTTGCCAGAGCCGCTGGGACCTATGATACCTAGGACGGAGCCCTGTGGTACATTTAAGCTTAACTTCTCGAACAGGTACGTATCCATGGACGGGTAGCGATAGGCGACATCAGCCAAAGTAATGGCAGGTGCTTGGGTTTTCGAATGATCTTTACCTGTCTCGGCACTTTGCACCCGCCCATCGCCTGATTGTCTAGCCAAGGCCTCGTGCATCTCCTGAGGTGTGAAGGACAGCAGATAGCGGGCTGCAGTCGAGAATTGAAGCCAGAATTGATTGCATTGGCCAAGGTTCGAAAAAGTATTGGCCAGAATCTGAACAGTCCGGAGAAAGAGGTAAAGGAACGAAAGTAGAACGGAAACAGGCGTATGAAAGTAAGTCTGGCTCGAAATGATGAGGATAACCACTATGACAATGCCAGTCAGGGGTGTGGCCGCACCGATCAAGTTGGTCAGTAGCCAAGTCATCTGAGAATTATGCTGATAGCGATCGATGCTGCTGGCCAGGACTGAATGTTCAAATCGCGCGGCGCGAAGGACCCGAATAAGAAGCCAATTATAAGCGACTCGCTGGATACCTTCGATGAGCTTAAGCTGTTCGGCAGGGAGGCTCGCTCCGTAATGCCGGATTCGTCGATTGGCGAGTGTCACCAGTGTTCCCAGTGAACCAAGACAGAGAAGTCCAATAATAGCCTCTGGTAGCGACATATAAAGCAGAATGCCAAACAGACAAATAGCTTGAATCGCAAAACTCAGAAATGAGGTTGCATAGAGGACAAAGAATGCGGCCTTTGGAAATAGCTCGCTAAAACGGGTATTCATCTCGGTGGCAGAAACCACTTCAGAACGTCTCTTAATGAGCATATCGAACACGGCAAGGCGACGAAATCTTGCGTGGATCGTTTCCATGGCCGTAATGGAAGCCTGAGTTGATATAAACTGGCATACAAAGCGGCCACATCCGAGCAAAATAAGCAGAAATGATGCTTGGGCCAAGCTAGGTGTCCAGGAGGTAACCATACTAAACTGACGAGGAACATCAATCGTAAGACCAATGGATTTGAGAAAGAGCTGTAGAAACAGCGCAAGGCCCAGTTCGACAGCTATTGTAAATAGAGATGCGGCGATGGCTGCGACAAGCCAGAGTGCGCCCCTTCGTCCTAGCAGACGTCCTAAGCTTATGAATCGTTTCGATTGGAATAGTCCCATGGGGCTGCATGCTCCAGAAAAAAACTTTAATATGCAAAAAATAGCTGATCTTTACAGAAAAACAAAATGTTCAGGCAATCAAGACCGACCTTTCTCTTTGCAGGATTGCAGAACTATGATCCACTAGAAAGGTTCAAATCAACCGTATTGTCACACTTGGAAACGGGGTATTTATTCGTGATCATCATTAGCCATCGCGGATATTGGATCAAAACCCAGGAAAAAAATAGCCAGGAGGCATTCAGCCGATCCTTTTCTTTGGGTTTCGGTACGGAGACCGATTTTCGCGACTGTAATCAGAAGCTTGTTATTGCGCACGATCCTCCTTCCGGAGACGAGATGACAGCCGAGGATTTTTTCCGGCTCCTATGCGACCACGGCGGCTCACATTTGCCGCTCGCTTTAAATATCAAGGCGGACTCCTTACAACCCTATTTTGTCGAGCTGTTGCGAAAATTCGAAATCAAAAACTACTTTTTTTTCGATATGTCAGTTCCAGATGCGTTAAGTTATCTTCGTGCGGAGCTCCCTGTCTTTACGCGTCAAAGTGAAGTGGAGGTTGTGCCGGTTTTTTACCGTCAAGCCCAGGGTGTCTGGTTGGACGCCTTTGACTCCACTTGGTGGACGCCCGACACCATTCAAGAACACTTGGATCATGGAAAAACTGTGTGTATCGTATCACCTGAGCTTCACAAACGCGATCCGCTATCAACCTGGGAAATGCTTCGTGCTCATTGCAAAAACCTGGATGATCGGGTGATTCTTTGCACAGACTTTCCAGAAAAAGCGAAGGAGTTTTTGCATGCCTAAACCAAAAATCAAAGGTTTGCTTTTCGATATGGATGGAGTTTTGATTGACGCCAAGGAGTGGCATTACGACTCGCTCAATAGGGCTCTCAATCATTTCGGTTTCACTATCAGTCGCTTCGATCACTTGGTCACGTATGATGGACTGCCTACCAAGCGAAAGTTGGAAATGTTGACAAAAGAGCGCGGACTTCCCGCCGGGCTCCATAATTTCATCAACAAACTCAAGCAGGAATTCACAATTGAATTGATTCAAGCTAAATGCCGACCCTTATTTCACCATGAGTTCGCCCTCTCCAAACTAAGGGCTGATGGCTATAAAATAGCGGTGGCATCCAACTCCATTCGGAACACAGTGGAGTTAATGATGGAAAAGTCAAACCTATCCGCTTATCTCGATAGTATGCTCAGCAATGAAGATGTAAGTCATCCGAAGCCGGATCCTGAGTTGTACTTAAAAGCTGCGGCGAACCTTTCTCTGGATCCCTCTGAATGTCTGGTGATTGAAGACAATGAAAAGGGAATCTCGGCAGCCAAAGCAGCTGGTGCTCAGGTCATGGTCGTTCAGTCGGTCTGGGACGTAAATTACCAGAATATCACGGCAAGTATAGAGAGCTTGGAGAACTTATAATGAACATCCTTATTCTCATGGCGGGATCTGACGAAGCCTTTCGAACCGCTGGTTACACATATCCTAAGAATTTTATCGAGATAGCGAGCAAGCCCTTGATTCAACTTGTGATTGAATCTATGGAACCGCTGATTTCCCAGGCAGCAAAGAAATTCTTTTGTATTCGCCATGCAGAGAATCGTTCGTATTTTACTGGCTCTGCCATTCGCCTTCTGATTCCTGACGCTGAAATCGTGGATATCCCGCAGGAAACGGCGGGAGCTGCGTGTACGGCGTTGCTTGCCGTGGAGCACATTAGCAATGACGAGCCATTAGTGATTATTAATGGAGATCAAATCATCAAAGGTAATATTCTACCCGCGATCCAGGGCTTTCAAAAGGATGGAGCGGATGGGGGAATTATTGTCTTTGATGCGATTCATCCACGATGGTCCTATGTGCGCTGCGATCGAGACGGCTATGTGGTAGAGACCGCTGAAAAGCGACCCATCAGCCGCATGGCTACTGCAGGCGTCTATTATTTTGCACGTGGCAAAGACTTTGTTGAGGCAGCTTTCAGTATGATTCTGAAGCAGGCTTCCATAGAGGGTCGATACTATGTATGTCCAGCCTATAACGAGCTGATCCTCAAGCAGATGAAGATAAAGATTAGCAATATCGAGGCCAACTCCTATATATCGCTGGCGAGTCCGCAGGGTGTGGCGCGATTTGAGGAAACCTTGGTCACACGGCGTGGGGGGCATTGATGCGAGTTGGGCAGCTGGATGATATGGTTAAGGGATGGTTTGTTGGGGCTTTTGAACCCTCGCTTCTGCAAACGGAAAATTGTGAGGTCGCGATTAAGCGTTACAAGAAGGGTGACAGCGAGGCAAGGCATTACCATAAGGTGGCCACGGAAATCACCGCGATTGTCGAAGGGCGCGTTATTATGTTCGATCACGAATTCAAAGCGGGTGATATTGTGGTGATCGAGCCATTTGAAGAGACGGCGTTTGAGGCCCTGGAAGATACAGTAACTGTAGTCGTGAAAACACCGGGAGCCCAAAACGATAAATTTCTTTCCCAGCCTAACTGATAAAGGTTCTTCGCATGCTCAATATAGTGATTCCCATGGCGGGCCGTGGTTCCCGCTTTTTTGATGTAGGATATACACTCCCGAAACCCTTGATCCCAGTGCATGGTAAACCCATGATTGAACTGGTTGTGCACAATATTCAGCCACGGTTCCCTCATCGCTTTATCTTTATCTGTCAGGAAGAGCATCTGCGCACCTATGATCTGGAGAAAGTCCTTTCAGACTTAGCTCCTCACTGTGTAGTCATTGGGACACAAGGTGTTACAGAGGGAGCCGCATGTACGGTGCTTTTGGCTAAAAAGTACATCGACAGCGCCGATTCCCTGATGATTGCCAATAGCGATCAATGGGTGGATATCGATATTAATGCCTATCTCGATACAATCGGGAAACAGAGGCTGGATGGTCTCATTATGACAATGAAAGCTAATGATCCTAAGTGGTCTTTTGTTCGCTTGAATTCTTCCGGACTCGTGACAGAGGTGCGGGAGAAGGAGGTCATCTCGGACGAAGCTACCGTAGGCATCTATAACTTTGCCAGCGGTTCGGATTTTGTGCGGGGGGCAGAAACCATGATCACCCAGAATATTCGCGTGAAAAATGAGTTCTATGTGGCTCCTGTCTATAACCTCTTAATTCCCGCAGCTTTCAGAGTTGGTATTTATAACGTCGGATCGGAGCTCGATGGAATGTACGGACTTGGAATTCCCAGTGATCTAGAACTTTTCGAGAAACATCCGGTGAGTGCGAAAGCAGTGGCAAGTGCGCAGCTCTAATGGATTGCGCCGAGGAGATTTTCTGGCCTATGGATAATATCGTCATAGTTGGATCATCGGGCCATGCAAAAGTCATTATTGATATTGTTGAAAAGCAGGCTCGATTTCGTATAGCAGGTCTGCTCGACCGTTTTCGTAATCCCGGCGAGCAAACGCTTGGCTATGAAGTAATCGGGCGTGAAGAGAATTTGTCTTCCTTGAGAGATCGATACAGACTGAAAGGAATTATTGTCGCTATTGGCGATAATTTCATCCGCTCCAAGGTTGTCAAGGATATCGTCGGCATTTGTCCGGACCTTAACTTCGTGACGGCCATCCATCCCTCTGCCACACTAGGTAAGGACGTGCATATAGAGCAGGGAACGGTGATAATGGCAGGAGTTGTCGTGAATCCAAGTGTAAGGATCGGGCAGTTCTGCATTCTGAATAGCAACTCATCGATTGATCACGATTCTGTGATGGGAGATTTTTCCAGTCTAGCTCCGCGTGCTGTTGTTGGCGGGGGCTGTTCCATCGCGGCATTTTCTGCGATCAGCATTGGCGCGACTCTTATCCATAATGTGTCAGTAGGTGAGCACACCATTATTGGAGCCGGCGCTATAGTGTTGAAAAGTATCGATGCTAGGCAGGTGGCCTATGGTAACCCAGCTAGAGCGATGCGAGCGCGAGAAATAGGTGAGAAATATCTCTCCTGACGAAGAGCCTGGAGCAGCTCCCGCGATAGAGCTATGAGCCATTAATACAAAGACCCAATATCCTAATAGTACAACTTTTATCTAGAGGCAGGAATTGACCGCAGGAAATTTCTGAATTTAATAAGATGGCGTCGCCCGTGCTCGATAAAGAGCGTTTGGTAGAGAGGCTTAATGGCAAAAGTTCCGACTTTAAAAGCTTTCAGCACTTTTCCAATGCCCGCTATGAAATGATAATTGACAAAATCCTCAACTGCCAAGTGCAGGTAACAATTAAAGAGATGGTAACCTAACTCCCGATGGTACTCCCTGCCAAGAAATTGGTCGATAGTCTGGAAGAGCTTTATTTCTTCTGCGATCCTTCTGCTATTCGGTTGCGCCGTAAAAGCTGTTGGACATGACGCTGTCCTGTAGGTGGCCATAGCTTCGTCAATGTATCCGATGTTTCCATGCTGGGCATTCAAGACATGAAGTGGGAAATCTCCAAGTTTAAGCAGATAAAACCAGGGTGGAAATGCAGGGAAGAGCTTGTTGCGGAAAACAATGGTACAAGTGGGCATGAACGGTCCGATGCGAAGCAGATCCCTGAGGGAATAGACATCTTTCTTGTTGCTGTTATGAGGTATGGTGGTTACAACCCGACCGTTATACTGAAGTTCCGCAGAATGAAAGCATACGGCAACATCGGGACGAGCTTCCAAATAGTCAATTTGCTTTTGCAGTTTGGTTGAGGAAGTCCAGAAATCATCACCTTCCAGGATTGCTACATATTTACCCCGGCATTGAAGGATCGTATCCCCAAAGTTGGCCGTAATGCCGAGATTCTTTTCCCGCGGCAGGACTCTTATGATATCGGAATTTTTCTGACGATAGCTTTCAATAATAGCCCTAGTGTTATCCTTGGAGCAGTCATCCCCGATCACAATCTCGAAGGGAAAGTTCACCTCTTGCATTAAAATGCTTTCGATCGCTTCCGCCACGAAAGCTTCGTGGTGATAAGTGATCATCATGATACTGACCAGCATGGATTTTCCTGCAAGTGTTGTTAGGAGTGCGATGGCACAGGATTTCTCAAAAGAGAGAAGACCTGCTCGAAACGATGCTCCCAGCGGTGGAGCTCCTGAGATTCTTTCATGGCATTTTTTCTGATCAGCATACGCAGATCCTTTTTGGCCAAGAGCTCACGAATATTCTCGATCAATTCAAAATCCGTTGAATAGTACATAAGATGTTTGCGGTGGGTAAAGACTGTGCTCAGGTCTGGTTCAAAAGTCGTAAGATAGCAGCCACCTGCAGCCAGGACTTCGAAATCCCTTCCTTTGATATTCTTAAGGGTTTCGGAATATCCAACTCCAGCTAAACCCAAAAAAACCTTGGATGTTCGACAGAGTTGTCGATATCTAATGTCATCAACAGGACCGTGGCTACTGCCTTTGCCATAACAGGCAACATGGATTCCTTGTCGAGCTAGCTTCCGCATCATTTCACGGCGGAAACCATAAAGTTCACCTATGAAAACTACGTCAGGTCCAGTATCGCACTCAGCCTCATTGAAGCCGGAGCCAAAGAAATCCACATCCGCTCCTTCCATCAGGAAAATAGGGTTGCCACCTTCTTGAAGGTACCACGGACAGACATTTCGGGCCGATGTGATACCAATATCGGCTAAACGCGCCAAGTCCCGCATGCCAGAGTTTTGATCGCAAACTGTCTTCATATTCCAACAGTGTTTATCATCCAGGCAGAGACTAACGATCGGAATTTTTAATTCATCTTGTATGCGACTCAAGGTGGGGAGATGGATTTCAGCCCCAAGCGCATAGATAAAGAGCACATCGAAAGGATCTTTGCGATGCTCCGCTACGGCCTGCTCGTAAAAGCTAGCGCTAAGTTTCAGGAGTCTTTGCACGCCAAGTGCTGGATTCTCATGCCGAACCATTTCCTGCTTAAACCCGTATAGGGTATAATCAAAATTTACAGTCTCGCACATATTCTGTAAGCAATGGTGAAGATGTGGGTGCCAAGAGAACATTGGTATATAGGACAAAATTCTGAGCTTCTGCTTTTCGCGAGGAATGAGCGTCAGATTCTTCCTTTGCAGTCTTGCCAAAGTCATTGTCTTTACTTTGCTTTCTTCATAAAGCATGCCCTCGACTGGTTCCGAATACGATTCTCTGTTATGCAAGTAGAGCTTTTCAATTTGTCTACGACGTAAATTTACGAGCATTCTGTCAAAAATTGGCGTATTTTTAATCAACTCCTTAATCATCATCGGAACCTTTCTGAGACAAGGTATGACCAAAACATTTTTGCATGTGACCAACCTTATGCCGGGACGTGATGGCATAAGTTCTTATCTTGAGTACTTTAAATCTGCCATAGGAGCGCAGATAGAGCATCGCAACTTTCCGAAAGATTATGTGAAACGAACGAAGTTTACTAGTTATTCCCCGGTTTACATAATACTTCTGGCTCACACATTGATTCGAACTCCAGCATCGACGCTCATTGTAGGCCACAACTTCCCTGCGATTTTATGGCTGACTTTCTTTAAGAAGATTTTCTTCTGGAGAAAATTGAGACTGCTGCTCATCGAGCATCGCAGTAGCAACAATCGTCGACGCATAAGGATTTTTCGATGGATTGACCGATTCATCTACCGAGCTGCCGACCTTACTATCTGTGCGAGCGGTTCGGCTCATAGTCAACTACTCGCGTGGCTGCACACTGATCAAGCGAATCTCTCAGAGAAGTTTCAGAAAAATATCGTGCCAATTTATACAGGCGTTGTTCAGAGTGCCCAGTTGGGCCTGCCATTTGATAGGAGTTGGGGGAAAACGCTTGTGTTTATGGGTCGCCTGGAGCACGAAAAAGGTCCCGGTACGATGCTGGAGATGGGCCAGCGATTGCTCGGTAAGATCGAAAGAATCATTTTCTTTGGCGATGGAAGTCTCCGCGCGGAACTGGAATCGAAGGCTCGCAATATCGGTAATCTTGAGGTTGTTTTTAAAGGCAATATCCCTGAGCCTTGGCTGGAAGTTCCTCTGGAGAGTATTGTGGTGATTCCCAGCTTAACTGAGGGGTTTTGCCTTGTGGCAGCCGAGGCTTTTGCTCGTGGCAAGCCAGTTATTGCTAGTAATGTTGAAGCACTCCGGGAATTGGTGGAAGGTCGTGGTTACCTAGCTCGACCGGCCGATCCTGAAAGCTTCGTTGAGCAATGGTGTCGATGTGTGGAAAATAGTCCTCTAACATGTCTGCAGGTTAGCAGAGCCT
>JBGSRE010000844.1:0-4343 GCA_041737755.1 Oligoflexus sp. | reverse complement strand
GCGATAGTCGAGATAGGAACTCGGCTTCACATCCTTCTTTACAATCTCTTTGAGGCCTGACTTTTTCAAGTTTGTGCTCCATAGATCTTAGGCATAAATCGTGTTGCTAAGATCCTTATCGGTTTTTTTAGCAAAAACTTTAGCTTTTTTGTGTACTTTAATTTATCGTATATCACTGTTTTATTTGATGTTTATAAAATGACTTAAAATTTCCCCCCAAAAATTAGTGTACGGCTTAAATAACCCCGGGCAAGGCGCTGTTATTACATTCGAAGGAGGCTAGCTTTAAAATTTTCCAAACAGGGGCCGATAATACCACTACGATTTTTAAATTCTTGGAGGAACTCATGAGTACACAAGCTAAACACATTTTCTCTTTGCTGGTGTGCGGATCTTTTTTCTTTCTGATGGCTTGCCATTCACTGGAGAAACTATCATGATCATCAAACAATGGACCCTTGTCGGCTGTATGGCATTAGCACTGATTTCCTGCAACAAAGACAGCAAGAAAGACCAGAGTTCCTCGGCGGATGATCAAGCCATCACCACCGAGAACCCAGTTGCAGAAGGTGATGCCACGGCGGCTGAGGGTGAAAAAGCTGCAGATCCAGCCGCACCGGTTGATCCCGCTATGGCCTTGAGTGGCAAGGACCTTTACGCCAAGCTCTGTGCATCCTGTCATCAGCCACTGGCGTCTACGGAACTTGCTAAAACTTCGATGAGCAAGCTGAAATTTGCGATAGCCAACGAACCAACTATGGCTAGCCTTAAAGACCTTACTGAAAAGGAATTGGAAGCTATTGTTGTAGCTCTAAGCGAGGTTTCCCCTGGCAAGGGTAAAGGTAAGGCTGTTGCTGAGTAAGCAGCGAGGGGGTTGAGACGCTTTCGCGTCGGCCTCCTCCATGCCTAGCCGCAAAGCGTCGGGGTTGTGAGCAGTCGCTTCCCTCGTGACAAACTCAGCCTATTGAGGAAAGTGTCGCCAGCTTCTAGGCTAACTTCCGACTCTTCCCTAACTGTTGAATTCTACCTCTTTGAATCAAGAGTCGCTGCTCAATCATAACTCGCTGTAGCGGGATGCGACCGGCTTCATCGAGCTCCAGTGCAATGTCATTTGCACTCACACGAATGACTCGACCACTAATTGGAATAGAGACACGGTCCTCGGGAAAGGTGATCTTTCCTTCTAAGGTATCGCCTGGTGAAAATGCATCGTACTCGCCTTTTGCACAGCGAATTCCTTGCTCGGACAAGTCAATTACCATATGGTTTTGGCCGCGAGTCTCTAACACGGGATGTTCGCCGTGCTTATAGAATATTCGAAAATGCCGTCGCCGACATTCGCCTTTGCGAGGATCCAAAGCAGCTTGTGAGAGTTCAGCAACAGACTCATCGATCCGCAACAAATCGGCAAAGATCTTTTGTGAGGGCTTGATTCGAAACTGACGCACGAGTTTGGTAAACTGATTCAAATCACAGAAGCGAGACTGATCTTCGGGACTCGAGCTATGAAGGTAGCTCAGGAGTGCTTCCAACTTACTGCGATCGCTGAGCAGCAAAAAGCTACCTTGATCACCATGAAGATGCACGAGGAGTATTTGATGTTCTGCCAAAATATCTATAAACTCCGAAACCTTGCGTGGTTCAAGAGAGCACATATCCTGCAACTCTGATTCCAAAGCAAAGCGATCTAATTTGAGTCCTTGTTGAGTCGAATCAATGCTCCTCAAGGCAATCAGTTCCACAGCATGGAGGAGCTCAATCCATTTGCGCAGTTGATTGATACTGAATAGGTAGTTGTCTTGAATCTCCTGCAAACGACGATTCATATTACGGAGGCGAGTTGAAATCATGCTGACGAAATTGACGAACCACTTGGGGCAGCGCTCCAAGGAGCTTTGAAATTTGTCATTGTGAATAAACAGGAGTTCGCAGTCGGTTGTGGCTATAGCTGAAGCAGAGCGCGGCTTATGATCGAAAAGTGACATCTCACCAACCACCCCCCCTGGGCCTACGAGGGCTAAGCTAAGTTTGGCTGCTTTGTTTTCCAGGTAGATTTCTAAATTACCGCTTTTCAGCACATAGAGGCCCTCGGCCTCATCCCCTCGTTCAAAGAGGAGCTCACCTTTTTTCAGATATTGTATCTGATCAGTCAACACCGACTCCTGTTACAAACCCTTATGAACGCTTCCATCGGTAAACATCAACGATAACTTGAGAATCATATTGAGAATTATGAACCGAGACCCGAACCCTAAGTTGGATTCAAGTGCCTAATTATGTGTTGCTATATTGAGGTTCTTTTGAAAACCTAAAATCTTGGCTTACTGAAGGTCCGGCGTTCGCTCAAGTCATGGCTGGATGAACCGATGCAGATATCGAAGTTAGATCTGTAGAAGGAATGAAGATATGAGCCAACCGATCAAAAGACTTCGACCTGGAGAACTGCTCTTTCATGCCGGCGAACAGTCCGAGGGTATGTTTGTCATTCGAAAAGGGCAGGTTCTTGTTTATTTAGAAAAGCCTTCCAGCATTATTCCCCTAGCTGTAGCCAGTACAGGAGGAATGGTGGGAGAAATGGCCCTGATTGATAGAAAGCCGCGTTCAGCTTCTGCTAAAGCCATTGATGAAGTGGAACTCACTTATATTAGTAACGAAGAATTTACCCGTATTTTGGACAAGATCCCCAAATGGTTTGTTTCACTCATGAGCACCCTAAGCTCGCGCCTGCGGGACACCAATGAACATCTGCAGCTGACGGAAGGTAAGTACAAGTCGAAATCCAATAGCTTAGATCAGCAGTATAAGACCTTGCGCTTCATTCTCTTGATTGGTTATAAACTGGGTGCCAACGATCCCAAGCACTGGGTTGTGGAGCGAAGTCGATTCGAAGAGGAAATCAAACTTATCCTGGCGCTGGACAACGAAAAAGCTCAGGCGCTGGTGGATGTGTTGGTGGGGTTTGGCTTCTTTCATTCGATTTCTGCTCATGAAGGTCGAACCCTAATTAGCATGCATAGCCGTACTGAGTTTGAAAAGTTCACCGAATGTGTCGGACTACTTCGTAAAAAAGATGGCAATATCAGTGCTATGGTTCAGGAAATGGCAGATCTCACCGATTTGCTCGCCAAACTTGCTCAGTCTAGCGTATATGATAGTTTTAGCATCAATCTTAAAAGTCTCATCGAAGAAGCTCAAAATAAAGGCTATCAAACTCAAGGGTGGTACGAAGCGTCTTGGCTTTTAGCGGATTTAGATGACTCCTTGCTGATTAGCAAGAGCGGGCAGGATGTTGCCTTTCGGGTCAATAAAAAGCGCATCAGTACCTTTGTTCAGTATACTAAAGCGCTCAAAGGCCTCTTACGCGCAGCCTAATGCAGTTGAGAAAGCTTGAATAGTCTTCTCTCGGCACTATACTCACCAAAAGTTACGCTTAAGATTCGCGGCGAATGCTGCGAAATTTCCTAATTTGTTTGAGATTGATGGCGAAAAAAAAGGCTGGAAATAAATGCAAGGCTCCCTTGTTGCTGGCCCTTGGCAGGTCGGAACCCAGCCCAAGGACATTGCAGTGATAAATGGTCTAAATTATCTCAGGTCATAGCGAAGCTTGCAAGGGGAAGCAAGGAGTTGAGTTCAGCACAAGCATTTGTAGCAGAATCGGTTTATGATGATGGATTGACCAATGCCAGGAGCTTGATAAAATCGTTGAGGAGGACTTTCATGAAAGAACTCAGCATTGAAATACGTGAAGCGAATCTCGATGATGCCAAGGCCATCGCCTACGTCCATGTCGAATCGTGGCGAAGCAGCTATGCAGGCATCATTGCTGATTCCTACCTCAATAGCCTGGAGTACAAGGAGCGGGAAGCGATGTGGGTTGAAATTCTAAGCCAAGGCCCAGACCAGGAGTCACAATGCTTTGTGGCCGTCGATCAGGGCACAGAAGAAGTGATTGGATTTTGCAGCAGCGGACCTGCCCGTCTCAAGGACGAACAGTTCTTTGCCAAAGGGGAAATTTATGCTCTCTATCTGCTCAAGTCCTACCAAGGCTTGGGTATTGGTAGACAGCTCTTCGAAGCCGCCCGCTATCATCTGCTGAGCATTGATTTAAAGCCCTTTATGCTGTGGGTCTTGGAGCAAAATCCAAACTTCCGTTTCTATCAGAAAATGCAGGGTAAAGCGGTAGGAAAGGCGACCACGAGTATCGGCGACTCGATGCTGCCTGAAGTGGCTTTCGCCTGGGACGTTTAAGACCTCCGGCTATTTCTCCTGCTATCCATTCCATCCATTTTCGAAGACCGGCCTACCGCAGGGCTCGATCAGGTGCGAACCTGTAAAGCAAGTAA
>JBGSRE010000839.1:0-3403 GCA_041737755.1 Oligoflexus sp. | reverse complement strand
GAATGCCTACCCGAATAACCAAGTTCTCATTGGGATGATGGAGGCAGCGGGTGTGAGTGACTGGAAAAATGTCATGCTTTCTAATGAGATTGATACACCAGGCTTTGGTTACTACAGGGACATCGATAATGGAGGGTATCTCATGCGCCTATCCGATGCGGACAAGGAAAAGCCGATGCCCTTTCTGATGGTATAGGAGCCTGATCAGCATAGCCTTATCGTCTTGCCAATCTCGTCTGTTTTTGCATGCCTTTTAAAAATCTAAAGGTTTTGCATCGTTTGGAAGTTTCCGGCGTAGGCATTCTTTAGTCCCTTAAAAATAGTACAAAATTATGGCGTCAAAATAGCGAATCGATGGGATTTATCAACGCTTTTTTGCTGCTGCTTTTGCCCTTTCACGATTGGTAGGACTAAGCTCCGTACAATTCCTTTTCCCCGGCTAAAAATCCTTTTCTTTCAAACGGCTGTCCGTTAAGTTCGGAGCTTATTAAGCGCCAGCATCGGCTGCGATACCGGGAAAACGGCGTCCAGTCGGACGGCAGAGGAGAGGGATCTATGCGTCGCTATGTGTTAAAGGCCTTCGTCAGTCTTACTCTGCTGTTGCTCTTACCTGGGTTGACCCAGGCTGCAGCAGCTCTGGATACTATCAAGAAACGCGGTACTCTGCGCATCGGTGTGGAACCTGGATTTTTACCTTTCGAAATGCGCACGCCCAAGGATGAATGGGTGGGCTTTGATATTGAAATGATGCAGGCCTTTGCCAAGACCCTCGGGGTGAAAGCGGAATTCATTAGCACCAAATGGGATGGAATTATCCCGGGTCTGATGGCTGGCAAATACGATCTGATTGCCTCAGGAATGACGATCACCGAAGAGCGTGGGCGCATCGTGCTCTTTAGTAAACCTTACTACGACGGTGGATTGAAGATTCTCGTGGCGAAGAAATCGGCCGAGGCGATCAAAAACCTCGCCGAGCTGGACCAAGAAAAAAACACGGTGCTGGTCAAACTCGGCACCACGGGCGATATTTTCGCCAGCAAAAATATAAAGAAAGCCAAGATTCGCCGGATGGACGCCGAGGCGGATGCTGCCCAGTCGATCGTTCTGGGTCGTGGGGATGCTTTTATTTATGACAAGCCCTTTATGGAAATTTACGAGAGTAGCCACAAGGGCAAAGTCGTGCTCTTAGCGGATCAATTGAACTCAGAAAGCTTCGGACTGGCAGCGCGAAAGACCGATAAGGATCTGCTGGATGCGTTCAATAGCTTCCTCGATTCGTGGAAATCCAACGGCGGCTATGATGCGGCTTTCAAGGCTATGTTCCAAGATCTGACTTGGAAAAAACACTTTCCCAACCAATTCTGAGTTCTCATGCATTCACGCACATTATCCTGGCTTTACACCCTGCTCAGCCTCGGCTTGCTCTTGTTGGTCGGAGGGCTGCTCTACTATAGTTTTAATAATCTCGATTATGATTGGGATTTTCGTTTCCTGAGTGCCTATATCTGGGAACCAGAATCGGGTCGGCCCGGCCTCATTCTGCAGGGGCTCTGGGGAACCTTCTATATCAGTGTCCTGTCGATTGTATTCGGAACGCTATTGGGTCTTTTGGTCGGCATGCTGATGATTAGCCGAGAGCCCGTGGCGCGAAATGCTGCGACCTTCTTTGTCGATGTTTTTCGTAACACACCTGTTTTAGTCCAGCTCTATGTGATGTATTTCATCGTCGGCACAGCATTTGATCTTAGTCCTGAAGTTGCCGGTGTGCTCACGCTGAGTCTTTTTTGTTCGGCATACGTGGCCGATATTTTTAGGGCCAATGTTGTGGAGTTTGAAAAAGGTCAGTTGGATGCGGCCAAAGCCATGGGCTTGAATCGCTTGCAGATTGCCTATTCGATCATGGCTCCACAAATTTTGCGTCGCATGCTGCCGGCCTTGGTCGGGCAGTTTGTCAGTCTGGTCAAGGATAGCTCGCTGGTGTCGGTTGTGTCGGTGAACGATCTCACCAAGTCAGCTATGAATGTCGTTTCCGTCAGCTTTCGGAGCTTTGAAACCTGGTTTGTGATCGCGGTGATCTACTTTGTGATGAACTATAGTCTCAGCAGCTATGGTCGCTATCTTGAAAAACGTCTGCGGGTGGGCACTCGATGAAGCAAAATTCCAAACAGGAACCATTGATACGCCTGCAAAAGGTCAGCAAGTCTTTTCAAGGCTCGCATGGGCCAGCACACGTCTTGCGGGAACTCAATCTGGATGTTTTTGCGGGGGATCGGCTTTGCTTGATCGGGCCTTCCGGTAGCGGCAAGTCCACTTGTTTGCGCGTGATCAATGCCTTGGAAACGATCGAGAGCGGCCAGGTTCAGGTCTGTGGCCTTGACTATCAAACGAGTCGCCTGCCAGTGCATCGCATTCGTCAGCATACGGCCATGGTCTTTCAACGATTTGAACTCTTCCCTCATCTGAGCATATTGGAAAATGTCGCCTTGGGTCCGCGCCTCGTGAAGAAAGCCAGTCGGGCCGAAGCCGAAGCCAAGGCCGTCGAACTTCTGAAAAGAGTTGGATTGGAATCCCATATTCGTAAATATCCGGCGCAGCTTTCCGGTGGCCAGCAGCAGAGGGTGAGTATTGCGCGAGCGCTGGCGATCGATCCGCGTGTGCTGCTCTGTGACGAACCTACCTCGGCCCTCGATCCTGAATTGGTGCATGAGGTGACCGATATTCTTCATGAGTTGGCAGCACAGGGTATGACCATGCTGATCGTAACACACGAAATGAATTTCGCCCGACGGATCGCCACCCAGTGTTTGTTTTTGGATCAGGGTCAGATCGTCGAACGTTCGGCTCCGGAAGCCTTTTTTGAAAGCCCCCAAAATCCACGCTTGCAGCAATTTCTGCAAGTGATTCGCGTGTAGGAGATGATCGGTGAAAATGAAGGCTCGGGTTCATTTTTCGGAACCAAAGAAAGAAGCGCTGCGTGCACGACGCAATCGAATTCTGTCGGCATTGGGCGGAGGTCTCCTCCTGGCGGCATCCAGGCCGAATTTTCACAAGTACGATTCCTCCTACTTTCGCTATCGCCAGGATCCCAATTTCTATT
Organism: Oligoflexus sp.; assembly: GCA_041737755.1. Lineage (GTDB taxonomy): Bacteria > Bdellovibrionota_B > Oligoflexia > Oligoflexales > Oligoflexaceae > Oligoflexus. The sequence continues at coordinate 306 of JBGSRE010000839.1, read as the reverse complement.
ATCTGAGCGGACTCTATACCGAAGATCAGGGCGTCGTGGTGCTCGCCTCTGGCGATCAACCAAAGTCTTTCTTGTTTGTGCAGGACCGGGATGCAGCCTCGGAAATCTGGAACGGTCCGATGATTGGTTTGGATGGGGCGGCTTTGCTTGGCTTTGATGCTGTGCATGCGCTGGAGGATCTGCCCAAGATCCTGCCCGAACTTATGCAAAAGGCCACTGTTCTCTATACAGATCGGCAGAACCATAAGGGTATCGATCGCATTCTGGAAGACATCGTCTATAAGCAGCGAATTACTTTTGATGGCC
>JBGSRE010000837.1:0-4374 GCA_041737755.1 Oligoflexus sp. | reverse complement strand
GGAACAAGCCGATTTCAATGAAAGGCACATAGTGCTTCAGGTAATCGTCCGCTTTCACCACCTCTGGCACCACGATCAACTGGTAGGTCAACCACTGGGCGAAGAGAATAATGGCAGCCATGGTCATCGTCCAAGGCTTGGTCCACTTGGCCCATTTAGGGATCAAGAGATACAAAGGCACGACAAAGGCTAGCAAAGGTATAGCGAAGACAAAGTACAGCCAGGGTCCTTTCAAACGCTCGATAAAGAATAATGTTTCTTCAGGAACGTTACCATACCAGTAGGTAAGGATGTGCGCGTAGGTCAAGTAAGCGAAGAAAATCGTAAAACCGTGCATGAGTTTGCCGACATCATGGAACTGCTGTCTTTGGATGAACTCACCTACTTTAGTCGATTTCAAGGCAAACATAGTAATCAGCAAAGCTGCCATCAGGGTCTGCATCATCACCGCGAACTGCCAACCACCCCAGAGTGTCGAGAACCAGAGAGGGGCCAAAGACATCACAATATCAAAGCAGAAGAAGGTAAAACCAAAGCCGTAGCAAATCAGAATGGGCGCGCTCCAATACTTAGTCTTCACCCGAACTTCTTCACCTAATTCAGCAGCTTCTTCAAAACGGCCGGCCAACCAAACATTGTCGCGATTGGTCGAAATGCGCAGCTGCCAGATCACGAGGTAAGAAAACAGAGCCAGCAGGAGAAACACGCGGACATACATGAATTGAGGCTGCAGCCAGGTGCGTTTGCCATAGTAATGGTCCAGCATATGGGGATCAGCAATCCACTTATAGACCTTGCCAGCACCGCCGATATCGAACATGACGGCGATGATAAAAATCGCAAACAAGCCTGCTGCCACCGGCACGAAAGCGCCGAATGCTTCCTGAATACGACGAATAGGTCGGCCCCAATGCGCGCCAATCACATCCTGCATTGCGGCAAAAGCCATAGCACCAAAGCCTAGGCAGAAGAAGAAATACAAATTCAACAGCAAGGCACCCCAAACACGCGGACCCTGATGAGTAAAGAAACCGATGCCAGCAACCGCTACACCGATACCTATACCAACCAACGCCAATAAGCGCAGGGTGGGGGAGCCTGCCAGAAACAGAGCCTCTTTGTCTTTAAATAGTTCCTTGGAGATACTCATCGAACTTCCCTCTTCCTCTATTTCGGCTGCTGTTGCAGGGTTCTCAAGTAGGTAATCAGCTGCCAGCGTTCATGCGGAGAAATCGCATAGGCATAGGCCGGCATCTGCTGACCTCCTTTGGAGATTCGCAGGAAGAAAAAGCCGTCTTTTTTGCCAACTAATTCCTCACGGGTGATATCAGGAACTGGAATAGGATAAGCGTCACCCAAGAGGGCTTTGCCTTTCCCGTCCAAGCCGTGGCACACAGCACAGAATGTGTCGTACATCACTTTACCTTTTTCAACCACATCCTTGCCAACCTGAGCTCCCTCTCCAAAAGGATTGCGAAGCTCCTGCTCAGCCTGGTCGTAGGTTTCGGGATAAAGAATGGCGTTGATCGTCACGCTGCCGTCAGGAGGATTCAAAAAGCTCCGCTGGGCTTTGGCGACAGGACCATCAGCCATATCTGGCATGTACTGCAACTTGGTCGTATTTCGACCATGAGGATCACAAGCACTGACACCGGTGAGGGTCAGAGCTGTCAACGCGAGTTTGGTCGCAAGATGCTTCATGATTTCCTATTCCTCACTTCGATTCGATGATGCGAATTTCTTCAGCGCCGCACTGCTGTAAAATCTTGGCCTGCTCGCCGCTCAAACTCGCGTTGGGCACAAAAATGCCAAAGCGGTCATCCGTGAAACGAGGATCCAAAATGCGCTGGTTTAGGTTAGGCAGACGCCCCATCACCAACATGCCAAGGATTGTCATCAAACCGCCAAAGAGAATGGTCAGCTCGAAACCAATCACAACATAAGCAGGCACAGAATAGAGACCGGCTAGTTTACCACCAACAACCAACGGCCAGTCATAATCCAACCAGAGAGCCAAACCGAAACCGGTGACGCTACCAGTCAGTGCTCCGGCAAGAGTGAACCAGCGAACCGGACTCGGTCCGGCATCTAGGGCCTCTTCGATCTCGTGATAAGAAGTCGGACTGAACACTTCATGATCGACACAATCGGGCCGATCGCGAATCAGTTTCATGGCATCTGTCAAATTATCCAAGTACTGATATATAGCTAAGATTCCACCTGGTCTTTTTCTCATGGGGCAGCCACCTTAATCAATGATGCTTCTTGCTTAATGGTTTAGGCATAATCAGTTTAAGTTCTGACATCGACACGATTGGGAAGAATCGGCAGAAAATCAGGAACCAGAACATAAACCAACCAAAGCTACCAAGGGTCAAACCGATATCGCTGAGGCTTGGTTGAAAGTGTCCCCAAGAGCCGGGCAGGAAGTCCTCCACCAGCGATGAGACGATAATGTTATATCGCTCAAACCACATACCGACGTTGACCAGAATCGCCACGAACATGGATACGGCCACATTGTTACGCATACGCTTCGACCACCAAATCAGTGGGAAGATACAGTTACAGAAGACCATAACCCAGAAGTAGAAAGCGTAAGGACCGACGGCTCGTTTTTCGAAGATGCCCCACTCGAACATGTTACCCGAATACCAAGCAACAAAGAACTCAACGGCATAAGCATAGAACACGATGGTTGATGTCAAAAGAGTCAGCTTGATACAAGCTTCCAAATGTTCGGGACGAATAAATTCTTCCATGCGGAACATTTTGCGAACTGGCACCAGCAAGGTGTAAACCATTGCGCAACCAGAGAGAATCGCACCTGCAACGAAGTATGGAGGGAAGATCGTGGTGTGCCAGCCGGGTTGAATGGACATGGCAAAGTCCCAGGAGACGATGGAGTGAACGGATAGAACCAAGGGTGTTGCCAAAGCAGCGAGGAAACCATAACCGGCTTCATAATGATGCCACTGCTTCGCTGTTCCGCGCCAGCCAAAGCACATGATGCCGTAGATGAAGCGACGGAAACCTTTCACCCGATCTCGAACCGAAGCCAAGTCAGGGACCAGTCCCATATACCAGAAGAGCAAAGATATGGTGAGGTAAGTGGAGATGGCGAACAAATCCCAAGCTAAAGGCGAACGAAGGTTCGACCAAAGATTGTTGGTGTTCGGCAGCGGCGGAATCCAGTACATCGCCACCCACAGACGACCCACGTGAATCAGCGGGAAAAGTCCAGCGGTGATAACAGCAAACACCGTCATCGCTTCCGCACTTCGGTTCACTGCGTTCCGCCACTTGGCTCGAAACAGGAACAAAATAGCCGAGATCAGGGTTCCGGCGTGACCGATACCGACCCAGAAAACGAAGTCTGTGATCAAGACGCCCCAGTATACGGGACTGGTCTTGCCCGTAACACCCATACCTAGGGAAATTTCCAAAGCCCAGGTGACGGCACCAATCAAAAGAAAAATGATCGCCCCAGCCCACGCTACATAGTAGCTTGGATGTGGCTTACCCAGATTGGCTAAAATGCCATCATTGACGTCGGAGATCGTCTTATTCCACTTAACTTCCTCGCTCATCCAGATGCTCCGCTTAGATGTCATGAACGACCGGGAGGCGGCATTCGCAGCCCATTTCCCGATCGTTAGTTTGCTTAGGGCTGACCAGGTGCACCGCCGCCGCCATGGTCGTGACCATCGCCAGCAGCAAAGCCTTCCGATCCATCGTGTTTCACCTTGGCCAGATAACTGACGTTCGGCAAAGTTTTGATGCCGAATTCACCATGCTCAGGTTTTCCGCCGAGCAAAAGGAAAGCCCGATTGTCTTTCCGAGTTTTGGTAACACGGCTGTTTGGATCCAAAAGGTTACCAAACACGATGGCATCCGTTGCACAGGCTGTCTGGCAAGCAGGCCGGATTTCTCCGTCGAATACTAAGCGGTTTTGTTGCTTGGCATTATGCTTCGCTTCGCGGATACGCTGCACGCAGAAAGTACATTTCTCCATGATACCGCGGGTCCGCACGGTGACGTCTGGATTCAATGCCCGTGGGTTGCGATCCATGGGGTCTTTGCCCATGATATTCCACTTGTAGGTGTACCAGTTGAAGCGACGAACTTTGTAAGGACAGGCGTTCGCGCAATAACGAGTACCGACACAGCGGTTATAGGTCTGGGAATTCATTCCCTCTTCATCATGAGTCGTGGCATAGACAGGACAGACAGCTTCGCAAGGGGCATGGTTACAATGCTGGCAACCCACCGGCTGGAAACTGACACTGGGATTGTCCACCGCACCACTGAAGTAACGGTCGATCCGAATCCAGTGCATCCGACGACCGATCAGGATCTGCTCGCGACCGACTT
>JBGSRE010000816.1:0-6782 GCA_041737755.1 Oligoflexus sp. | reverse complement strand
TCAGCGGTTCGATGCGTGAAAACGCCATCCTGACATGACTACGCAGGCAGCGTCCAACCGGGTGTACAAATTCCGCTCACAATATCCAAAGAACGAGCACAAACCACGTCTCTGACAGGCAAAAGCTCCTTGTCACCTTTGTTGAATCGTAGTACGAAATTCTACGGTACAAGCATTCTCTAAAGCCGAAGACTTAACTCAGACGACCACGCACACATTCAGGATGCTCAGTTTGCTTAACATAGCCCGGAGACATTGTGAATATCTACCCAACCCTCAAGGAAATCAGGGGTTTGGCGCAGCGTGGGTTTCCGCTGATACCAGTGGGTATCGAGATACCAGCGGATACACTCACGCCCGTCAACGCCTTCTTGCGCCTTCGCGCAAGCGGGTCCACACAGACCTTTCTGCTCGAAAGTGCCGATGGTGGCGAAGAAGTTGGTCGCTACTCTTATCTTGGCATTGATCCCTTTGCTTCGCTCATGAGCAAAGCCGGACAGCTTACCTTTCACAATTTCCTGACAGACCAAAAAGAAACCCAAGACACCAGTTTTGAGGCGGTTGGGAAGTATTTGGAACGGTATAAAACGCCCAAACTGGAAGCCTTTCCACCATTTGTGGGCGGGGCGATCGGTTATTTCGGATATGATTGTGTGCGCTATCTGGAACGCATGCCCGAGACAGAGCCGAGCGATGCTCCCTATGAGTTGAATTTTAAGTTCTTCGGCACCACACTGGCATTCGATCGACTGCGGCATCGACTGTATATCGTGACTCTGATTCCTGGTAACGAACAGGACTGTGAGCGAAATCTGCAAGCCGCAGAGCAGCGCTTGATCAGTGTCAAGCAAAGGCTGCTCACCGCCGCGGGTCCGGATGAGTTACTGGATCTTTCCTTTGGGGATCTGCAAAAGATGGAACCCGTCCCAGCGGAAGCCATGCTGGGGCAGGAACGCTATATTGAAGCAGTCGGCAAAATTAAAGAACACATCCGTCGGGGTGATATCTTTCAATGCGTGCTTTCGGATCGCTTTCGTTTTCCGGTTAAAGCCGATTCCTTTACCATCTACCGCATACTGCGCATGATCAATCCTTCGCCTTATCTTTATTATTTAGGGTTTGGTGATGAGGTGCTGCTGGGATCTTCGCCCGAGATGCTGATGCGGGCTCAGGGTGAGATGGTGGAAACCTGTCCTATCGCAGGTACCCGTCCGCGTGGTCGTGATGCCGACGAAGATCGGAAAATGGAACGTGATCTTCTGGCCAGTGTTAAGGAGCGCGCGGAGCATCTGATGCTCGTTGACCTGGGACGCAATGATATCGGTCGTGTGTCCAAACCCGGCTCGGTCCAGGTGAAAAGTTTTATGCATGTCGAACGCTATTCGCATGTCATGCATATCGTCAGCCTCGTCGCAGGTCAACTGAGGTCTGGTATCAGCAGTTGGGAAGCCTTCGGTTCCTGCTTTCCGGCCGGAACTCTGACCGGTGCGCCGAAGATTCGGGCCATGGAAATCATCGCTGGATTGGAAAAGAAAGCGCGTGGTCCTTATGGAGGCGCGATTGTTTGCAAAGATTTTGCAGGTGATTTGAATTCCTGTATCACCATTCGCAGTCTTTTTCTTCGCGATGGATATGGTTATGCCCAAGCTGGTGCGGGAGTGGTAGCCGATTCCAAACCGATCAAAGAATACGAAGAAGTGTTAAATAAAGCCAAGGCTGTCCGTACTGCTGTGGCCGCTGCGGAAAAGGTGCAGGAGGCTCTTTCATGATACTTCTCATCGATAACTACGATTCTTTCACCTATAACATTTACCAGTATCTGGGATGTTTAGGCGCCAAGGTTAAAGTCGTTCGCAATGATGCCATTGCTGTCAAAGATATCGCTCGGATGAAACCGGAAGCGATCGTCCTTTCACCAGGCCCTGGCACTCCCGATGAAGCCGGTATTATGCTAGAGACGATCAAGACCTACGCAGGAAAGATTCCAATCCTGGGTGTCTGCCTCGGCCATCAATCGATTGGCCAGGCTTTCGGCGGCAAGGTAGTACGCGCCGGTAAGCTGATGCATGGCAAGACTTCGATGGTCAAGCATAGCAATAAGGGTGTTTTCAAAGGTCTGCCGAATCCTTTGGAAGTGACTCGCTATCACTCGCTGATCGTTGAAAGAAAATCTTTGCCTGATACCTTGGAAGTGACGGCAAGTACAGACGATGGTTTGATCATGGGACTTCGGCATAAACGTTTCCTCGTCGAAGGTGTGCAGTTTCATCCGGAATCCTACATGACGCAAAAGGGCATGGAGATGCTGCAGAATTTCCTAGATTTGGCAGCCAAGCGGGGGACGAAACTGTGAAAGCCTATTTACAGAAGCTCTTTCAATCTCAGGATCTGACGCAGGACGAAGCACAGGAAGCGATGACTAAAATCATGCGCGGTCAAGCCAGTGTCGAAGAGATTGCGGGTTTTTTGGCAGCTTTGGCTGGTAAAGGCGAAACCGTGGATGAGATTGTCGGATGTGCTCGCACCTTGCGTTCGGAGGCACTGAACTTGAGTCCCCAACGCACCGATTTAATCGATGTCTGTGGTACCGGCGGTGATGGTGCTGAAACTTTCAATATCTCCACCTGCACTGCTTTGGTTCTAGCTGCAGCCGGGCTTGGCGTCTGTAAGCATGGCAATCGGGCGATTTCAAGTCGCTGCGGCAGTGCCGATGTTTTGGAAGCCTTGGGTGTGAACGTCAACCTATCTCCAGTTCGTGCGGCAGTAGCTATTGATAGCTGCGGTTTCGCTTTTCTCTTTGCACCTCAGTATCATCCTGCAATGAAGCATGTGGGGCCGGTGCGCCGGGCTCTGGGTGTGCGAACCGTATTTAATCTGCTCGGGCCTCTGGCCAATCCAGCTCCTGTTAAGCATCAGGTCCTCGGTGTCTTCGATCCGGAGCGAGTCGTGATGATGGCCGAAGCTTTGCAGAAATTGGGCACGACCGAAGCTTTGGTGGTCTGGGGTCATGGTGGATTGGACGAATTGAGTTTATCTGGGCCTAGCCTTGTGGCTCATCTGAAACAAGGCCGAATTGAAAGTTTTCAGCTGCAGCCGCTAGACTTTGGATTGCCCACTGCTTCGCTGGAAACACTCCGCGGTGGCGATCGAGAGACCAATGCCAGCCTGATCGAAAAGATTCTACTCGGGGAAAAAAGTCCTCGTCGAGATATCGTCCTTATGAATGCCGGTGCGGCTCTGGTGATTGCCGGCAAGGCCGCATCCTGGCGCGAAGGAGCAGCGCAGGCAGCAGAGATTATTGACAGTGGACGCGCCTCAAAAACCCTGGAACAGATAAGAGTTTTTGCATGAATACCAGCGACAAGTCAGTCCCCAGTGTTTTGCACAAGATCGGCACAACTGTGCAAGAGCGGGTAAGAAAAGACCAGCAGCAGTTCAGCCTTGCTGATCTGGAAGATCAGTTGAAAGCCTCGAGCTTTCAGCCTAAAAATATGCTAAAACTCTTTGATCGGAAGGGTTTCAATATCATCGCCGAAGTTAAATTGGCCAGTCCTTCGCGAGGCGATATTGCCGCCCAGTTGGACCCTGTGGATGTCGCAGGCCAGTATCTTCGCCATGGCGCCGCAGCTCTTTCCATCCTAACAGAACCCCTTTTTTTTAAGGGTGATATCGCCTATCTCAAGGCGATTCGTGCCGCTTATCCGGAAGCTTTTCTTTTGCAAAAAGATTTCGTGGTGGATCCCTATCAGCTCTATCAGGCGAAACTAGCTGGGGCTGATGCCATCCTTATTATCGTCGCCCTTCTCGGTGAGGCGGGTTCTCAAGAGATTTTAAATACTGCCAAGAAATTAGGACTGACAGCACTGGTGGAAGTTCACGACGAAGAAGAAATGGCCATTGCCAGCCGCTTGGGTGCCGAGCTGGTGGGAGTGAACAACCGCAATCTGAAGGACCTCAGCATCTCGCTCGATGTGTCAGTGAAATTGCGTCCATTGGCACCCACAGGGGCTCGTTTGATCTGTGAGAGTGGCATTGAAACTCATGCCGATTTGCATCGGCTTCATGCTGAGGGTTTTCATGGCTTTTTAGTGGGTACGAGTCTTATGAAAACCGGACGGCCGGGCGAAGCCCTGGCAAGGCTCATGCAGCATGCGCATTAAAATCTGTGGCATCACCCGTAGCGAAGATGCGGTGCTGGCCCTTCAGCTTGGGGCTTGGGCTCTTGGTTTTATCTTCTATGCGAAAAGCCCAAGGTATATCGAGCCGACAGCCGTGAAGAAAATTCTGGACGAGCTCCAGTCACGAGGCCTCAAACCCGAACATGCAGTTGGAGTCTTCGTCAACGCATCGGCTCATGAGATTCGGCAAACGGTGGCAAACAGTGGTATCGATACGATTCAACTGCACGGAGATGAAACGGCAGATTTTTGTGCCGAGTTAAAAGAGCTTCATCTTTGGAAGGCCTTTCGTTTGCGACAGGCTGACCAACTGCAGGAGCTTCCTCACTACGAAAACCTAGTGCAGGCTCTCCTCTTCGATGCAGCTGTTCCCGGGCAATTCGGAGGTACGGGTCATACCACAGATTGGAATTTGGTTGCCGGTATCCGGAGTCCTTTGCCTGTTATTCTTTCCGGTGGCCTGCATCCTGGCAATATAAAGTCGGCGTTAGCAACGGTTCCTGCTCATGCCTACGATCTGTCGTCTGGTGTGGAAAGTGAACCTGGCATTAAAGATCACACAAAGCTTAAAACACTCTTTGGAATAAGGAGTTCTGCTCATGACTCAGAATCCTGACGAACGTGGTTATTATGGTCGCTATGGGGGACGGTATGTTCCTGAAACTCTCTATCGCCCTATCTCTGAGTTAGAGGAGGCCTATAACCGTTATTTCAAAGACCCAGAATATCAAGCGGAGCTGAAATACTACCTGCACACTTATGTGGGCCGTCCTACACCCTTGTCTCATGCTAAAAGGCTGAGCGATCATTTGGGTGGCGCTCAAATTTATTTGAAGCGTGAAGATCTCACTCATACAGGTGCTCATAAAATAAATAATGCGCTGGGTCAGGTTTTACTGGCCAAGCGTATGGGCAAGACGCGAATCATAGCCGAAACCGGTGCCGGACAGCACGGTGTGGCTACCGCGACAGCGGCGGCTCTGTTCGGATTGGAATGTCAGGTTTATATGGGAAGCGTGGACATGGCTCGCCAGTCCCTCAATGTGCGGCGCATGCGTTTGCTTGGAGCCAGTGTGGTTCCTGTCGAAAGCGGAGCTAGAACTTTAAAAGATGCTGTCAATGAAGCGATGCGAGATTGGGTGACCAATGTCCAAAATACCTTCTATAGCCTTGGTTCCGCCCTTGGACCTCATCCCTATCCTCTGATGGTCAGAAATTTCCATAAAGTTATCGGTGAAGAAGCGAGAGCTCAAATTACTGAAGTTGCTGGCCGACTGCCGGATGAACTGGTGGCCTGTGTCGGTGGTGGCAGCAATGCCATTGGCCTTTTTCATCCCTTCCTCAATGATCTCTCAGTGAAGATGACCGGAGTGGAAGCGGGTGGGCGCGGTATTGTTCTGGGTCAGCATGCGGCGCGATTTGCTGGGGGCGGCCTGGGTGTACTGCACGGTGCTCTGACCTATCTTTTGCAAAATGACGATGGTCAGGTTCAGGATACGCACAGTGTGTCGGCAGGCCTCGACTATCCAGCCGTCGGTCCGGAGCATGCACTGTTGCATGAGACCGGTAGGGCTCAATATACCTATGCTACAGATGATGAAGCGATGGAAGCCTTTCGCCTGCTTTCGCGTTTAGAAGGTATTATTCCGGCTTTGGAAAGTTCGCATGCGATTGCCTATGTGATGAAGCATGCTCCGACCTTGGCTCAAGACAAAATTCTTCTGGTCAATCTCTCAGGCCGTGGAGACAAAGATTTGGAAGGGGGAGTGGGATGAGTCGTTTGCAGAAAGCCATTCGTGATCGACAGGAGGCAGGACAAAAAACCTTTGTCGCTTACATTACGGCCGGCGATCCCAATCTTCAGGAAACAATGGACATTGCTTTGACTCTGGCCGAAGCTGGAGTGGATATTATTGAACTGGGCGTGCCTTTTTCAGACCCTCTGGCTGATGGCCCCACCAATCAGCGGGCTGCCGAACGAGCTCTGGCGAGTGGGACAAGCCTGCACAAAATTCTCGACCAAATCGCTTTGTTTCGCCAAAAAAATGACAAAACACCGATCGTCATCTTTTCCTATTTGAATCCGATTTACTGCATGGGTTTTGAAGTCTTCGCTAAGAAGGCCCAAGCGGTTGGCGCCGATGGCGTTCTCGTCGTCGATTTTCCACCAGAAGAGGCCGATTCCTATCGTCAAACCATGCATGCCGCCGGCTTGGATACAGTGTTCTTGGCTTCGCCAACCAGTGACGAAAAAAGATTGCTGCATGTCGACGAACAGTCCTCGGGTTTTGTCTATTATGTCTCCCGCACGGGCGTAACGGGCATGCAGTCGCAGCTGTCGCAAAGCTTGGGCCATGAGATGGAGTTGGTCAAGCGGTTGGTCAAAAAACCGGTGATGGTGGGCTTTGGTATATCGGATCAGAACCAAGCTGTAGCAGCTGCCCGTTTAGGTGATGGCATCATTATCGGCAGTGCGATCGTTAAAATTATCGAAGATGCTAGCGATAGCAAAAATCGCCTAGCGGCTGTTCGAAATTTTGCGAGCCATATACGCGGCGCTTTGGATCGAGCCTATCATAATTAGTCTCTGGCGCCTAAAGCGCC
>JBGSRE010000720.1:0-3266 GCA_041737755.1 Oligoflexus sp. | reverse complement strand
GGCGCTGCACTCGATGTGCCATCCAGGGCGACCTTGGCCCCATGGGCTTGCCCAGGAAGCGCCAGCTGTGTCGTCATGCTTCCAAAGCGTGAAATCCATTTCATTTTCTTTTTCGCAATTGGCCAGATCTCTGGTGCCGATCCGCAATTCATCCAGTTTTCGATTGGAGAGTTTACCGTAGTCAGCCTTCTTAAGAACGCGATAGTAAACATCGCCTTCGGCATTGGCGTAAGCGAAACCCTTTTGGACCAAGGATTGGATCATCGCCACGATCTGCGGAATAGAATCGGACACGCGTGGCTCATGATTCGCAGGCCGCACGCCAATGGCTGCCATATCCTCTTCTGAGGACTTGATAACTGCGTCTACTAAGGCCTTCGGCGTGATGCCTCGCTCTCTGGCGCGATTGATGATCTTGTCATCAACGTCGGTATAGTTACGCACATAGGTGACACGATAGCCGGAATATTCGAGATAGTTGCGAATGATATCGAAGTAAACAGCCTGCATTGCATGGCCAATATGACAATTATCATAGACAGTGACACCACAGGCATACATCCTGACGTGATTTGGCTCCAGGGTATCAAGCTTTTCTTTTTTTCCTGTAAGTGTGTTGAGCAGTTGGATCTCGCGCACTGATAACTCCCTAAGCCACGAAAAGAATTGTCATATTATCCAGATACAAACAGCCAGAAGCATCTTTATACAGGAGCTTAAGGGACCCTGTCCATGGCCTCACCGCAATCTGTGCTCAAGTTTCCTAGACGTCGATCGATAGGTAGGCTAGGAGGCTCATGCTCTATGTCCAGCGATCCTAAACAAGCACCCATAGACGTCAGCGAACTGCAGTACTACTTCGATGCTGTGGAGCGCGATAGTCTGGACAGAATGAGCCATAGCCGCCGTTCCTCGGAAGTGCTTGCCATCCGCGACCGGCTCCTGACCTTGCCCGATAAAGATTTTGAAGCGGCCGTGCAAACCATCAAAAACATACTCAGCCCCAATAGCCCAGCCAGTGTTCCCAGCGACGAGCAAAAAGCCAAGCGTCGGGAAGCGGCTGACCTCTATGAAAAGACCCGTGCAGAAAATCCTATCACGATTCTAAAAGCGGGTTCAGTGTAAGAGCCGTACTCACCATAACCAAATGACCGGTGCCTTTGCTGGCTATCTTCCGTTACAATGATCATATAACCAAGACTTCACATCTGAATGACGGCCAAGGGAGAGGATCCATGCAGCATCCGCTTTGGGATGATGAAATGAAGTTCGAGCTCTTTCGCTTTCGAAGTGAACTGAAGACTGAAAATATCCGGGTCCTGGCCGAACCCATGGGATTGGGCCTCGTCAAGCGCGAAGCGAGCCCTGGGCGCAGCCTTTACCCTCAATTGGCGCAAAAGCCATTAGACTACGAACAGCAAGCTTCAAAAAATCTAAAGTCCAAACCGACTCTAGCAAACCCGACACACTTAACCTATCCAAGTCCCAGCGAGATGCCAGCGACCTCTTTGCAAACCAGCGCCGTTGCTGCCATTCCCAATCCGGCCCAAGCTGCCGTCGCAAGCCCACAGAGGCCTGAAGCACCGAGAAATCGTTGGTTCTACCTGATGCTATCGCATGGTGTGGACCTCGGCTTCGTCGGGCTTTGTTTGGGCTTGGGTTTTGTCGTACTCGGTTTGGTCATCGATCCCCAGAATATGTCGTTTCAACCAAAAATTCTGGCTCAGGCGGTGCCCATTCAGCTGCTGAGAGAGGTCAATGGGTGGGTGTTGCTGCTTGGAGTTTATGCAGTTTTTAGCTGTTATTGGCTGTTTTTCAGGTTTGTCTCGGGAGCGACCCTTGGTGAAACGTGCTTGCACAATTTCAGCCATGACGATGAGCCCTCACGAGCCGCGTTGGGCAAGGGCTCTGGGGATACCTAACTGGGTATCCTTGACAGTCTCAAGATGTGCTATGTATAGTTGTTATAAGCCTTTTTAAAAGTAAATGATGACTTGGCCAGCGTCCTTGAGGGACGTCGGAGGGAAAGCCATGAAGCGCTCTGGAGCTGTGAAATTCCCCCACTCGGTGCAACTTTTTAAGTTTTGCCAAAAAGTGATGATGCACCAAAAGGGTACGAAGGTTCGGGACCAGGAGGTGGGTTCTATCCTGAATTTCAATCCCTCTGACTGCAGTCACTGGAAACGTGGTGAAAAGAATGTGCGTTCGGTCTTTGCCCTGGCAAAGCTTGCGGATGCCTTGAGTGTGGAGACCACACTTATTCATGACATCACCAGCGGCACTGCTGATTTGGATGAAGCCTTCTTTGAGTATCAGGAAGCTAAAAGTTTCCGCATGCTCAAAGATCAGACCTTGAAGGCTCATTCGAGTCAATTAAAGGATGCTCGGGATCGGGTTATTGAATTTGCTCAACGCATTCAGCAGGAATGCGAATTTCAAACGCCGCCTTTGTATCTGCCAGAAGTAATGCGAACCTTTGCTTTTATCAGCACTCAGCCGGTCGACATGCTCGACAAATTGAGTCGTATTCTTCGCGTAAAAGCTGGGCAGTACTGCATCCAATACAAAAAGGGCGAGCTCAAAGCTCAAACTCGTATGTCGATGGTCAAGGATCTGGCCCGGATCCTTTTCGAAGGAGAGCGTGCTCGCTTTCCTGAGTTTGGACCCATGCAGGCTGATATGGTGGCCTATGAAGAGCAGGTGTTTGTCGCTAATCTTCTTTTGCCCCGAGCCATGCTCCTTTCTGAACTTGGCAAGCTCGATACTCGTCGGAACGTGATCAGCGAGCTGGCCACGATCTTCTGGGTGCCGAAGTCCTTGATCAGCTATCAGTTGCAAGAGATCGTCTGTGAGCCTATGACTCCAGACATCAATATTCGACTGAAGTCTGAAATGACCAGACCAGAATCCATCACCGCTTAAGGTTGGTTGATTTATCTTATCGCAACAGTTTGGAGCTCCGCGAAAACGGGGCTCTTTTTTTGTGCTATAGGCAACTTAGCCGCTGTCTCAATAAGAGGCTCAAAGGGCTACTATCGATATTGCAGGCAAGTGGCCTAAGGTATCCTGATTCCCCACCGAAAAGATTAAAGGAGAACGAGGACCGAAAATTACGGTGAGGCTAACGGTGAATACCGAGCAACTAAAAGTCTTTGAATCCTATATTCAAGAAGCCCTACAGCATGCCATGCCGCAGGTGGTGCTCAATCGCGTCGAAGACACCTATGACGGCGAGCTGGTGAATTGGCCCGATAACAGTCTGGTCA
>JBGSRE010000714.1:0-4857 GCA_041737755.1 Oligoflexus sp. | reverse complement strand
CTCAACAAGCTGAAGCACCCACTCCCCCTGAGACTCATGTCTTGCGCGAGTATAAGGCGGGTGTTGCTCAGGCCGATCCCTCTTTGGAAACTTGGCTCCAAAGAATTCATGATGGGCATTCTCCGCTATCCCTTACTCAGGACAAGGAATTTGAAACTGCTCTGCAAGCCTGGGATCCAGCGAGCGCCTGGCTGTTTCGTTTGCGTCGGAGCGAAGCCACAGCAGATAAAAACCTAGCAAAAGAAGCTTTAGCACAAGCTATAAATGCCGACAGTCAGTTGGTGCAAGAACCCATGTATCCCTACGTGCTCCAGGCCCTGTCTGAAAACAGTACTCTGGATAACAAAGACCGAGCAATTGTCCGCAATCTCCTGCTGGAGCGAGGAGCGACGAGTTGCCCTCGCAAAAAATCTCTACTCAAAGATTTACGAAGCTTTGAAAAGGGCAGCGTAAAGGTGGATGCCGCTCGTAAATATCTTTTGGTCCTGCAAGAATTCAGCTCCCTAAGCTTTGTCGAAGACTCTTTGCGTGCCCTCCTTTATGGATTGAATTCTGCCGCCTTGAAGGAGTTGCGAACGGAGCTTGCCGCTGCGATTCAGCCATTTCCGAGACTGGTAACGGACCATACCTACCTCTTTGATGATGTTCCAGAGGGGACACCTGACCGTGGCAGCCTAGCCCGCATCTATTCGGCTGAAAAAGAAGCTGGCAATGGTGCTTGCGCTGCGGCACGCGATGCTCTGATCCGTGGCATCAAAGAAGATGGCAGCAAGCATCGACTTATGACCGTGGAAGCTGTAGCCGGAAAAATTGATAGCTGTTGGAAACCCAAAGGGGATAAAAATCGTATAAGTTTTTGGCAGGATCTATCGGAGCCGTTGAAGGAAATCTATGGATTTCCTGGAGAAGCTTTGGTGCAAAGACGAATCGGTTTGATCTATTGGGGACGGGACGAGTTTGAGAATTCACGAAAAATATTCAGCCAACTCCTTTTGCAATCGGAAAAAGACTTCCCGGCAGTGCATAGTGAAACTCTCTTTACCTACGCCCGAGTAGTCGAGAATGAAGGAAAATTTGATGAGGCTATCGAAAAGTATCGATTCTTTATTGAAATCTATCCGAACCATGAGCAGGCTAATCAGGCTCTCTCTTCGATTATTGTATTAGCCACTTTGCTCAAGCGTTCAGACGATGCCTTGCAATTTGCCTTGCAGATGATCGATCAAGAGGCGGTCAAGTCTCTCGATGAGCGGGATGGTGCAACTCTGCCCATGGCACTTTACTGGACTGGTAAAATCTATTTCGAAAAAGGCGAAACCAAGCGAGCCGAATTTTTCTGGAGCCGGCTGGCCCAAGAATTTTATTCGACTTTCTACGGAGCCCTCGGCCACTATTCTTTGGAACGTTTGACAGGTAAAAGATTTATGCTACCGCCCGTTCAAGCGCCACGCTTCGATAAAGGCGAAATGCTGAAAGAATTTCCGCTGGCTGAACGAAAGGTTTTAGAACGTGCCGAGCGACTGCTCATGGCTGGGATGAAAGATGATGCGGCCTGCGAAATTAAAGAAATTCAGACAAGTTCCACGGATACCCATCGACAGTTGGCCAAAGCCCTGTTCCAATATGCGGCGGGCGATTGGTTAGCTGCAGTGCGCATTTATCAGAGCCTACCGAAATCCTATCGGCTGACTTTACCCCGAGGCATGGAACGCGTGCTCTTTCCCAGAGCGTACTCCAGTTTAGTGCAAGTCTATGCCGATAAACTAAAAGTGGATCCCCAGTATATCAATGCGATTATTCGCCAAGAAAGCGTCTTCAACCCGAAAGCCCAATCAACCGTAGGCGCCCGAGGTCTCATGCAACTGATGCCTGCCACAGCGCGGATGGAAGCCAAAACTCTTCGGACAGACTATGTAGAAGCGGAAAAGCTCTCCCGCATTAGTCGCGTGAGGAGTGATGAATCTTTGCTTAATGAACCCGAGATTAATATTTCACTCGGAGTCCATCACGTGCAACGGCTGTTTCAGAAGTATCGAAGTCCCGTTTTTGTACTGACTAGCTACAATGCAAATCCCCGGGCCACGGAACGTTGGTTGAATTCGATCGACAGTACAGACATGATCGTCTTTATCGAGCGGATTCCCTACCGGGAGACCCGCTCTTATGTGAAGCTGGTCATGCGTAATTATTTCTACTACAAACGCTGGTATGAGGGGGCGGATGCCCCTATGCCTTTGTTTGAAAGCCTGCTGCCAGTCGCTCTGGCCGAAAGTACTAAATCGCAATACCAGGCCAGCAGCAATCGTTAGGGGTGGGCACCTGGTTGCCGATGCGGTGATGCCTTGTCGCAAGCTTCGGTTCGGAGGCAGTTTTTATAGATGGACTCCAGGCGCGGGAAACGATGCATTTCCACTTGGAAGCGCAAGGCATTATAAATTTGCGGCACAAGAAAGATATCAGCCAGCGTGAGAGAATGTCCCAGACAATAGTCGCCGGAATAGGCGGCTAATTTTTTTTCCAGAGCAGTAAAGCCTGCCTCGATAAAATATCGGCTCCAGTGTTCTCTCTCTTTGGCTTCATCTGAAAAATGATGGGTGACTTTGAGATTCTGCAAAGGCTGAATACCGGCCGCGATCAGCAAGGCGATTTCCCGAGCCTGGGCCCTGATCCAAGGATCTTTTGGCAGCACGGGATTCTCTGGAAACACTTCATCAAGCCATTCAATGATAGCCAAAGATTCAGTCAAAAATTGGCCATCCACTTGCAGGGCTGGTACCAAGCCGTTAGGATTCAAAGCCAGATATTCCGCTTTCTTTTGCTCCGATTCCAATAGATTAACTGCAACCGATTCATAGGTAATGCTTTTGAGCGCGAGTACCCAACGGACTCGCCAGGAGCAGGAAGAGCGCCAGTAGTGATAGAGCGTGAGTGAGGGTTGCATACCGTGACCTCTCTGTTTTCAATGAGCAATATTTTCGATAATTTCCTGATACGAGCTTTCGAGCTTGCGCAATGCATCAATGCTTTTGAGTTCAAAGCCATAGCGACTCGTTTTGGCAGCATAGACGCGATGTCTTTCGCGGAGGCGACGCAAGGTACTTTGAAATGCCACTTCGATGACTTCAGTCCGCAATCGAGCACGCAAAGGAGAGCCGGCCATGAGTCGAGCGCATTCCTCATCGGGCTGAAAAACCAAAAAGTCGACATCGGGATACTGTTCCGATACCGAACGCAAGGATGATTCAAAACGGCTAGACACCAGTGCCTTGACCATCTGCACCATTCCATAATAGCCGCCTTTGATATCGGACGATCCGGCGATCGTTGCTCGATAGGGCTTCATGGGATCGATAACGAAGACCAGTCTTGTACCATCCTCGACAACAGCCTCCAGATTGCAACTCTTGGTTACCTGGCCATCGATATACCAACGATCTTCTATAGCTTTGGGCGTAAACAGAGGAGGCAATGAGCAGGAGGCTCGGACAGCGGCACTGATTGGCATTTTGTCGTGCGGGGGGCGGCCGAGTGTGACGTGATCGAAGGTATCCTGATCGGTGGCGCCGATATAAAGCTTGGGTTTCACGCCATCAAATTGGTCGCTGATCCCATGATCAATAAACAGCTCATGGAAGTAAGCTTCCAGCTTATCGCCTTTGAAAAATCCAGTGGGAATCGATTCGAGGGTGGCCTCGAGCCATTGACTCAGTTTGATATGACGCATTTTTAGGGGACTGCTGATCATGCGTTTCAGGATTGTGAAACCTGCTAAATCAAATATGGTCGAAATTTTTAAAGGCGGATAACGGGAACTCATATCGAGTACGCCTCGGACCAGCTCTTCGACCTGAATCTGATTGGCCACCATGGAGCCGACTATACTGCCGCTGCTAATGCCAGAGATCACATCACAGCTGTAGATGCTGCGTTGTTCAAAGGCATGCTTGAGAGCCAGAATAGTGCCCGCCTGGTAAAGCAGCCCTTCAATCGCCCCCCCACTCAAGGCTAGCCCAACCTTGTTTTCTCGAATAATACCGGCGTAAAGTACATCGCGCAGCCAGCGCAGCATAAGAGCAGTCTTCTGCGGTTCAACGATCACATCACGGACATTCAACCGACCCAAGGCGAAGACTCTATGGTCGACATCGGGACTTTGTTTCAGTACCGCAACAATACGCGAGTTTGGAAAATGAAAATCTGGTCCCCAAAGCTGGGCCAAAGAACTGACATCTCGCGAGATGTGCTGGATAGCCGCGAGTGCTTCGACGCCGTCTTCGCCGCGCTCATCATAGATGAGGAGGTCGACAGGATGCTGCCTGAGAAAAGGCGTAACCCCATCCAGATCCGCTAAGAGGTGGATCCGCATGGTCATATCCTTCAGCACGCGATGATTCAGTTCGTAGTTCTGTGTGAGAGCGCCATCATCCGCAAGCCGGGTCGCTTTGAGTCGTTTCAAAGCAGCACTGATGCCAGCGAGACGGGACGGAGCCATCACATAGAGCAGGTACTGACGCATGATTATTTCCCTTTAAAAGACCGTAATTCATCGAGCATTCTTTCATGGCCTATAAATCCACTCAAAGTTCGACTTTTGCTCAGATCACCATCGGCTGGAATCAGAACATAGGTTGGCAAGCCTTGCATGCCGTATTTTTGGGCGAGCAGCTCATTGGCATCATTTTGCTCAGTCATGTCAAGCTTAACCAAGACCCATTGCTCTTGCAGCAAGGAAATCACTTCCGGTTCCATAAAGGTCGTGACATCCATTTTTTTGCAAGCGACACACCAATCCGCCCAACCATCGACTAAAATTGGTTTGCCCATTTTGCTGGCTGTGGCGTAGGCGGCAGCTTCATC
>JBGSRE010000632.1:0-6357 GCA_041737755.1 Oligoflexus sp. | reverse complement strand
TAGTCTATCCATGGGTACGACTCACCCCCATACCTGCCATGGTTCCGCTCGCAGCCAAGACTTCGCCGGGAAGATAAAGATCGATCTTGGCCTTGAGTTTGCCTCGACGCCAATAAACTTGCTCGGCTTTCACGGTAACCGTGTCGCCTGGCAAGACAGTTTTCAAAAATTCCACCTGAGATTCTTGAAACATCGTCAGATATTCCGACGGATCTTGATCAGCTTTGAGTTTGAGATGCAAGCCGAATGCGACCAGCCCAACCTGGGCCATACATTCCACTAGAATCACCCCAGGAGTCACCGGGTTGCCGGGAAAATGGCCGCGATAGAACCATTCCTCTTCACGAAACTGATATTGCCCGACAATCCTTTGATCATCGAGTTCGATCAGTCGATCGATAAAAAGGAAAGGTTTCTGCTGAGGTACGAGCGAAAGAATTCGCTGAAATTTTTCGTCCATCGGCAGGTCTTGATAACTCATGATCCCGAACTCCTTAACCGCTGATACTTTCGCCGCCATCGACGCGAATCAAAGCGCCGTTGATAAAAGCAGCTTCATCGCGGCTGAGCAAATAAACAACGCCAGCGACATCTTCCGGAGTGGTCATGCGACCGAGCGGGTTGCGTTCGATGGCGTGAGCTTTCATAGCTTCGCTGCCTGGTATCAAACGCAGCGCAGGCGTATCAGTGACACCAGGTTGCAGAATATTGCAACGGATGCCATGCGGCGCAAATTCCTTGGCAATAGCCCGAGCGATGGATTCCAAGGCACATTTAGCGGCAGAAACGGCTGCATAACCATTCCAGGCCACTTGATTGCCTTCCGAAGTCAGACCCATCACGCGCGAATCCGCTGCAAACATGCCACGCTTGTGAATATCCTGGACCCAGAACAAAAGGCTGGTGCCCATGTTATAAATAGTTTGAGCAAGGTCTTCTTCATTGAGAAGACCAAGGTTTTCTTCTGAATTCAGCAGTGGGGCCGCTGGCTTGAGATTGCCGAGAGCAATGGAATGCAGAAGGACCCGAATTTTGCCTTCACCAAGCGTGTCGGCGATGCTATTGAGGATGCCTTGTCTGCCTTCGAGACTCAGCGCATCCATGTTGAAAGCCTCGAATTTCACGCCGAGTGCGCGAATTTCATCGAAGTGAGCATCGACAGTTTTCATAGAGCCGCGACGATCCCGATGCACCACGAAAAGATTATATCCTTCGTGGGCGAGCTTCTTGGCTGTTGCCAGACCCATTCCGCTCGAACCGCCTAAAATTAAGGCCCAGTTTTCAGACAATAGTTTACCTTGCACTTATGACTCCTCTCTTGATCCCTCTGAGATGAATCCCCTCTGTAGTGCCTGGAAAGAGGCGATCTTTGGTCAATACACCCGTGCGCTCAGGCATGTCCACCCTATTTTCTTTTGCATGTCACGATGCTACGACTAAAGCGAGTAGGCAAAGCTCCCTAACTGTGGCTTGTTTGCAACAAAAGCTTGGCGCATCAGAAGCTTCGCTCTGTGCCGTCGGCTGAAGGTGCTAAAAGGCCAAGAGAGCCGGACAGCCCTCGTGCAAAGCCTATAAGGCATGGTACGAGGCTCTCCTATGTCGCAACAGTCTGCCGCTCCGTATCAGTTTGGGAAAAGCTCGCTGACCGATTCATGGTCGTGGATGTGACGAATGGCCTCGGCAAAGAGCGGAGCAACGGTCACGACCTTTACTTTTGGACTAAGGTCTTCGAAGCGATATTCGACGGTATCGGTAATGATGAGTTCGTCAATGATGCTGGCATCCAATTTCCGCATCGCACCCGCGGTTAGCACGCCATGGGTGACTGCTGCGGAAATATTTTTTGCACCTTGTTCCCGGGCCGCCTGAGCCATTGCAATCAGTGAACCACCGGTGAAGACAATATCGTCGACGATGAGCATATGGTGGTCTTTGACGTCGCCAACGATGTTCCAAACCTGGGCGCTCTCGGTATGATCTTTGCGGATTTTATTGCCGATGACGACCGAGCAGCCTAATTCCTGGCCGAATTTAAAGGCATTTTTTCCATAACCAACATCGGCTGATGCCACCACCCAATCCTTAAGATCGCGTTGGCGGATAAAATTGGCAAGCACTCCACGTGCGTTCAAATGGTCCACGGGTTTGCGGAAAAAACCTTGAATCTGAGGGCTATGCAAATCCATGGTGAGCACGCGATCGCAACCGGCAGCTTCCAACGCATCGGCGCAGACGCGAGCCCTAATAGAAACCCGCGGTTCATCTTTTTTATCGCCTTTGGCGTAGGAAAAAAATGGAATTACGGCGGTTACCTGGGACGCAGACGCTAATTTTAAAGCATCGATCCAGAACAGGAGTTCCATGAAATTTTTGTCGACGGGATAGCAAATGCCTTGGATGATGAAGCAGTCTTTGCCACGGACGCTTTCCAAAACTCGTACAAAAGTGTTGCCTTCACTGAAGGTCATCACTTCGGAGCGTGTGGGGTCAAGGCCCAAATGCTGGCAGATACTTTTACCTAAAGCGGGACATGCACTGCCGATAATGATGGCTGTATTGTTGGAATTTCCCATGATAACGGACCTTTTTAAACTGAGTTGGAGTTCACCAGCCCAGTAATTTAAAACCGACCTCAAACTGAAGGCAGTCGATCATATTCATTGAATAGGCGGAACGCCAGCCTTTCTCGGGTGTCATGTGTCGCCAGGTAAGGCTAGCATCAATTTTAGCGAACTGTGCCCGATACAAATCATAACTGCCTCCAGTTTCAATCACCTGATTGATGGACCTATGTGGTTTATCTTTATCGGGAGCATCTCGATCGTAAATTCGTATTTGCCCCGCACCTAGGGCGCCCCAAAAAGTCCAGGAATCAGCAGCATAGCCGATAAAAAATAGCACATCGTTGCCTTGAATATCATAATTCAAGCCGTCTTTGGGTTGGTCCTGCAAGCGCCAGGCAGTCAAATCCAGGCCAGAAATGATTTTCAGACGCTCTTGATAAGAACCGAAGCGAAAAGTTCCGTAGCTGCCCCAGGTCTTTATGTTTTTTTGCGGGGATTGAATGATGCTGGGGCCCGCACCGATGCGGGCCAAGGTCAGTGGAACGGCGGCTCGGGCATCAGAGAGGATACCGAGCCCGCAACAAAGGACGAGGCTAAGCCTGCTTTTTCGAAGCCTGGCCCTGGGCGCCATGGCGATAGTCGTTAAATATTTTGGTGGTAATCCCATAAACAAAGGCGTCGAAACCTCCGCGATGTCGAGCGTCGGAATTGGGCTGGCTCTCAATATAGCCCTTTTTCTGCAATCCTTCGATGGTTCTTTGCAGTTTTACGTCGCTCAACTGAGTGGCTTCTTTGATCTCCTTCAAGGTGGACCAGCGGGGATTGAATTCTTCCATAAACCGATCCAAAGTTTTCCAGGCTGAGGAATAGCGATCGCCGAGTTCATGCTTGCTGGCCAAATGGTAGAGCACCAGCTTCTCGTGAGCATGTTCGAGGTCGGTTTTCCAGATGGCATCCACGGCTCGATTGTCCTGTTGGGTCATGATAGAGCTCCTTTGGGACTAGATGTTGGATTGGACTTCTTTATTATCGTCCAAGTAGCAATCATAGCCAAGGAGCGGCAGGGCGCAAATGAGTATTCCTTTTTGGGTGGAAATGCCAATACCCGCGTTGCCATAAAGCGACGCGGGTCTTTTAAACTATAAAGGATGAGTGTTTATTTAGCAGGTTCCAGGATCGCGGTCGCGATAGGACCTGGGATCTTATTCGTTTTGCAAGCAATACTGACGGTACCAATCACTTTATCGATGAGATCATGGGCCCGCTGTGGGTTATCTCTCTCACGACCTTTGAGGCGGACGACGACTTTAACTTTGTCCCCACGCTCCAGAAAGCGATCGATATTGTGCACTTTGGTCTGCAGATCGTGATCAGAAATATTGGCTTTCAACTGAATCTCTTTGAGATCCGAAGTCTGCCGATTCGCTTTTTGCTTTTTCTTTTTCTCGTACGCCAGCTTCTTGAAATCTTCAATCCGGACCACAGGAGGGATGGCATCTGGGGTGCTTACTAAGACCAGATCGAGACTTTCTTCTTCTGCCAGGCGAAATGCTTCACTTGCCAAAACGATGTCGTTGCGACCTTCCCCGACGAGACGAACCTCTTTCATGGTTCTAATGTCAGAACGCTCTAGTACTTTCAAAAAGATCTTACTCCTATAATGATAACTCAGGGGTACAAATCAGTATCCTGACGCTTTCCGGAGGAAATGGGCCGCAGCATATCGATTCTAAAGTATGCTAATACGCCTGAGTCCGGGCTTGGCAAATTCAATATAGCGGCCCTGGGGAGGGGGGGCAATGAAAAAAAGTGCGTAGTTCATGAATGTTCAAGGTTTCAAGCTTATTTGGGAGCATTTTTCGAGTCACTTCTGGGTGGTTCTCCCCTTCGAAGCTGCTCTTGGCCTTTTAGCCCTGTTCTCTTTGGCTCGGACTATGGCAGCTTCCATATCATTGGCCATGACATCGACAACCGCTTGGCTATCCAGGCTGTTGAATAACCAGGGTATCCGTTCGTGGGGAAAATTTCCCATAGCTTTTCTTATAGTGTCGACTGTTCGTGGTCCACCGATCGCGACGATGAGTTGGTCTTTCTCGTCCTCGCTCAGATTTTGCCTTGCGCCAGGAAGCGCTGCTTGAAGTCCTCGCAGCCTTTGTTCCAGATCATCAGCCATAATGATATCCTTGCCAGAGCACTCATATTTCGATAGCCTTGCCGCCTCTTTAAGCCACCATTCTACCGGACATTCTTGCTATGAACGAACTCAAAGCTCTCTTGCGAAAAGATGATCCTTTCCTGCGCCCGTCGCGACTCGGCAGTCATAATTTTCCTGGGGTTTGGACAGCGATGATGCCTCGTGAACTTTTCGGTTTGCGGATTCCTGAGGAGCGTCGAGCCACCTGCATGAATTGTCCCAAAGCCTGTTATGACGGTTATCGAGAGGATTATCGTTGTTGCACCTATCATCCTCGAGTGAGCAATTTTTTATTGGGTCTGGCATCTGAAACACCAGTTGGTGATCGAGCGATCGATGGCCTTTTGAGTCGTGGCATGCTCTTGCCAGAGGGGATGCACTATGCTCCTTTGCAATGGGTGGATTATTTGGATGACCTGCAGAAAGAAGCCTTTGGTCGGAGTGATAAAGTTCTCTGTCCTATGCTGGATCAAAGCACAGGATTTTGTAATATTCATGCCTTTCGCAATTCAGTTTGTTCCACTTTTTTCTGCTACAAAGATCACGGCGATAAGGGGGATAATTTCTGGGAGCAGGTGCAGGTGCTTGGTAGTCAGGTAGAAATGGCTCTCAGCCAATGGTCTCTCTTGCAGGTTGGTTTTGATTTGGATAAGTACTTTGCAAATTTTCATAAACTGGCAAAAAATATTCACAAAGTTTCCGCTCGCGATGGTTGGCAGGATGAAGCTCTGACTCTGCTTTGGGGCGATTGGATGGGGCGGGAGAAAGAATTGCTGCGGGCCTGCGCAGCCGTGGTGGTGAATGAGCGGGAAAATCTCTGGGAAATTGCGAATAGTCAATCGATCCGGGAGGCTGCTTCGTTTGATAAGGCCATGGTCAAAGCCGTACCTAAACGCCTGGAAGATCAGATCGATCCAGAAGATTTGGAAGAGTCCGGCGGCGAAACAATGCGACCCAGCGATATCTGGCAAGATTGTCTGAAGGCCTATTGGAAGCTCTGGGATTTGCCAAATGGTGAGTTTCAACTGAATGCAAAGGTTACGATTGATGCCAATCCCATGGCCGATAAAGAGGATCATTTTTATAAAGATAAACCATATTTCATTTATTATCGGCCACGGAAAAACAGCAAGCTCGTCGAATGGCGCTTGGGCATCACAGCCGAGCAAGTGGCTGTCCTGAGCCTTTTTCATGGTGAAGCACGGGCGCTGGATGCTTCGCTCCTGATCGATGCAGCGGTGAAGGCCTTGCCGGATGCGAAAGGGTTTCTTGCGGAGATGCTGCGGATGAAGGTCTTGGTTTTAGTGTGAGGATAAGGGGTCATGCAAGCCGATGCAGTCGGCCAATGGCATCCTGATGTGCCGAGGGATTCCCGACGTTCGCTGCGCTCTCTGGGAATGACGGGGTTTGCGTCCGCATGAGCTGATGGCTTGGTCATGCCAAGCCGATGCAATCGGCGTATGGCATCCGTTTGTGCCCGGGGATTCCCGACGTTCGCTGCGCTCTCTGGGAATGACGGGTTTGCGTCCGCATGAGCTGATGGCTTGGTCATGCCAAGCCGATGCAATCGGCGTATGGCATCCGTTTGTGCCCGGGGAT
>JBGSRE010000624.1:0-4761 GCA_041737755.1 Oligoflexus sp. | reverse complement strand
CCTTATGAATCGTCCAGGCGCGAATTTCTTTTTCACCTGCAGTGAAATAAGTCTGCAGTCCAAGCAAGGAGTAACCCGAGCGAATCAAGCGATTTAATCCAGCTTCGCTCATAGTACCTGATTCCACGAGATCCTTCGCTTCGCTCAGGATAGTCCCTGCGCGAAATTTTCAATTTCGCGCCAGCGACTAAGTATCTCTCGGCCAGGAGCCAAACCATGCCGCTTTCTTATGTTACTCCCCCTCAGATTCGTAGTTTTCAGGGCATGATCAGCTGTTCCCCAACAATGTTTCAGTTTTTTGAAATGCTAAAAAAAGCTGCGAAAACGGACGCTCCGGTGCTGATTCGAGGGGAATCGGGAACCGGCAAAGAACTGGCCGCACGAGCTATCCATGCCCTGAGCCCAAGAGCCGAGGGACCCTTTCATGCATTAAATTGTGCCACTCTTACCAAAGAGTTGGCCATTTCAGAACTCTTCGGCCATGTGAAAGGGGCCTTCACGGGGGCTTCGAACAATCGCCGGGGACTCTTTGAAGTTTCGCACAAAGGTTCGCTCTTTCTCGATGAAATCGTTGAAATTCCCTTGGATGTGCAGCCGCGTTTGCTACGCGTTCTGCAGGAGCACAATTTTACGCCTCTCGGTTCAACAACACCTAAAAAGTCTGATGTGCGTTTGATTTCGGCCACCCATGAATCCTTGCGTCAAACAGTTGAGGAACGCCGATTTCGAGCCGATCTTATGTATCGCGTGCGGGTCATTCCACTTTTCCTTCCCCCTCTGCGGGACCGTGGCGAGGATATTCCGATGCTAGCCCATCGCTTTCTCGATGAATTGAATAGCAAATCCACGCGATTGGTCGAGGGTATTCATCCCCAAGCACTCGAGGCGATGCTCAGCTACGGATGGCCAGGAAATATTCGAGAAATGCACAATGTCATGGAATATGCCCATGCGATGGGTGAAGGATCGAAAGTCTTGCTCAGCGATTTGACTCCGGAGCTGCGAGGAGAACTGCCAGCCGGGACGGAAGAAACGGTAAAGAGCAGTGAAAGAAAGCGAATACTCGATATCCTGCATGAAGTGCAGGGATCACGCCATGAAGCAGCAGAACGCCTTGGCATGAGCAGGGCCACGCTATGGCGCAAAATGCGCGAGTATCGTTTGGATGGACGCTGAAAAACCATTCCCTCCCAGGGAATGGCCTTGCAGAATGATCGGCTCTGTTGCAGGTACCAAGTGTCATGACATCATAGGGCAATTCACACCAGAAGATTGCTCATGCTTTTTGATACCAAAGGACACTGCCTTGAGCGAGATATGCAGCTGCTCACCACCATCGATCCACTGGCCGCATCGGCCTGAGCATGGAACCCGGGTGATCAGCTGTTTTCGCAGGAAAAGACCCGCTTTTTGGCAATTCTACCAGACCAATCACGGCTTTCCAGGATAAACCCCCACCGAAGAAGCTCATTGTTCACGGAAAACATCCGATCCTTGAACTGTCTTCTTCCGCCCATCATCAGCTCAGAAAGAATGCTTTGTGCATAATTACGGCCGGCGACACTGGACTGGATTTCTCGCGGCGCTTATCGGTAGCTGCCTGCTTCTCAGCGTCCCGGGATCGGCCGAGCCCCTAACGATAGAAGCGGGAGGGGTCTACCTGCACCATTCCATGCTCCCGAGCATGGAAGTCTATATCGATGAGGATGGCCTGCTGAGCCCGGATGCAGTCCTGGATCCCGCCATTTCCAAACGCTTCGGGCCCATCCGCGGAGAAGGGGTCTCGCTCTGGGAGAAGGGCACCTACTGGCTGCGCTTTCAATTCCAGAACAGCAGTGAGCATTCCATCCCGCTTTATCTCGTCAATCCATCGACCTATACCGATTACCTGGATCTCTATAAGGAGGTCTCCGGTCACCTCGAATGGCAGCAGACGCGCGGCGACCACACGCCCTGGGACCAGGACAACAGCTACCGCCTGCCGCTGTTCCCGATCCATCTCGAGCCGGGACTCCACAGCTACTTCATCCGCATCCGCACCGATGGGCCGGCCAGTCTCAAATTCAACCTTTGGACCCCGGCAGCTTTTCAGGCTCATGTCCTCAATCGAGAAAACCTGTTTCTGGGCCTACTGTTCGGCATTTTGCTTGTGATGATCATGTACAACAGCTTCCTTGCCATCCGTCTGCGGCTCCCCTACTACTTTCTCTATGTCGCCTACATGATCTGCTTTGCGATGGTCCAGCTGCAGTTCACCGGGGTGGCCCGCCAGATCCTGCCCTTTCACCCTGTGACCACCTTTCTGCTGAACCAGGGCGTCATCATCGGCGGGGAACTGGTCGCTGTCTTTGCCGCTCTGTTTGCCGTCCGCTTTCTCGACCTCAAAGGCCGCACGCCGCGTCTCATGAAGGCCATAAACTTTTTCTACGTCTGCTCGGCCTTGAATATCCTCGTTTGCCTGACAGTGTTTCGACTGTCCTATCTGACCCTACTGTTCACCAACACCCTCATCTCGTGTCTGCTCGTCTACGCTGGCGCCACGCGCTGCCTGCAGCGATACCGTCCAGCCTATTTCTATACGACCGCCTGGGTCTTCATCATCCTCGGCAGCCTACTGTCGATGTTCTATTTTTATGGATTTATACCGGAAAACGGCCTAGTGGTGTGGAGCCAGTTCGTGGGTGGGGCGATCGAGGTAACCCTCCTGTCGCTGGCGCTTGGCGATCGCATCAGTCTCGAGCAGGAGAAATCCCACCAGGAGATTTCCCATCTCAATGGCGACTTGAACACGGCCAACATCCGCCTGCAGTCGCACATCGAGAATGTTGAGTCCGTCGTCGAGGAAAAAACACGCGACATCCGGTCCATCATGGAGCATATCCCGCTCGGCATCTTCATGATCGAGACGGATCAGTCCATCCATCGCGACCACTCCCAGCACCTCAAGGAACTTTTCCAAACCCGCAAGCTCGAACATCTCGCGGTCTCCCATCTGCTGTTCGACCATTGCCTGCTGGGAGCCGATGAAAAGAGCCAGGCGCTGAGCTGTCTGCAGGCCTCCCTCGGCGAGGATCTTATCAACTTTGAGATGAACATCGACGCCCTGCCTCTCGCCCTGACCCGGCAAACCTTAGCGGGCCGGCTGGAGCATTTTGATCTGACCTGGAATGCCATGGAAGGGCCTGATGGCCGCGTCGCGCGCATTCTGGTCACGGTTCGCGATGTGACCGATCTGAAAAAACTGCAGACGCAGAATTCGGCCCAGCAGGACGAACTCGAACTCATTGCCGAGATCCTTAAGGTGCCGATCGTCCCCTTCATTCGCTTCATGCAATCCAGTCGACAGCTGATGAACGACAACCGGCTGCTGATTCACTCCCAAGCCATGCAGAGAAAAAATCCCGAAGCGCTGAAGATGCTGTTTATCAATACCCACACCATTAAAGGGGCCGCCCGCTCGCTCTACTTCAAAAAGCTGGCGACCAGCCTGCATGAGAGTGAGCAGTACCTGGCAGGTCTACGGGATCAGCCACTGGAAACCTGGGATATTCTGACGATGGATGTCCAGCTGCAGAAAACCTATCGCATCCTGGATTCCTACGAGGCCATCGCCAGCGATAAACTGGGACGACGCGTCGATCAGATGAAATTCGTGGATTTTCGGCTGGAGCAGATCACCGAGCTCTATGCACGACTGAAAGCCGATATGGACCGCAGCGAACCCAAAAAGCCCGCAGCGGCTGTGCTGGCCGACATCCGGCAGCTGTTTCATCAGAAAATATTCCGTGAGGCACAAGAGGTTCTTCAGGAGCTACTGGATTGCCTGCCGCTCCTGGCCAAGGATCTGCAGAAGGAGATTCCCAAGGTCCGCATCGAGACTCGCGGCATCCTCCTGAATGAACGAGCCGAGGAGCTGTTCCGCAATGCTTTCGTGCATCTCTTGCGCAATTCCATGGATCATGGCATCGAACGTCCGACCGTGCGGCGGCGCATCGGCAAGGACCCGGCGGGAACCATCACCGTCGAGATGAGGCATGTAGAGGATCGCATGATCATGACCCTGGGCGATGATGGACAGGGCTTGCCGATTCATAGGATTCACGAGATTGGCTTAGCGCGCGGTTTAATTGCTGCGGGCGACCGGGTCGATCGCGAACAGATCGGGCATCTGATCTTCAACGCCAGCCTTTCGACGACCAATCGTCTGACGGAGATATCCGGTCGAGGCATCGGGATGAACGCGGTGAAGTCATTCATCGAAGCGGCAGGGGGCCACATTCGGATCGAGTGGCTGGATCAGACCCCGACCTCGCCCGATTATGCCGCCTTTCTTCTCGTCATCGATCTTCCCTTCGCGACCTTGTTCGAAACGGAGACGCTCCCAAGCGCCCTTGCGTGCTGATCGATGGTGCTGCCTCCCCTTCAAGATCTTTGGATCACGGGCTTGATGGAATGCGCGAAGGAATTCCTGAGCGATTTGAAATCTGCGCCTTGGACAGGCTGTATTCGCAATTATTTTTCGCTCGATGCGGGTTCCGTGACGAGAACCTTAGCGGAATGTGAGACTCGGAGCTATTTATCTGATCTTTCCATGTGAGCCTTACAAAGGTCCAGAAATTTTGGGCAAACTTAAGGGATCTTTTCTATTAAGACCTTTGGCACCTAGCCCATCTTAGCTTTACCGTCTGTTAGAGGATTTCGGCAGAAAGCGCCTAAGCCTAATTAGTTTCTGGCGCTTAAGCGCCAGAAACTATCCAGAGC
>JBGSRE010000570.1:0-4170 GCA_041737755.1 Oligoflexus sp. | reverse complement strand
CGACCAGGAAGGCGGTCGGGTTGCACGACTCAAGCAGCCTTTTCCAGACGGTGGCGCGGCGATGCAACTGGCCGAAGCTCGCACGGATCCCGAAGCTCTCCAGACCATTGAAAATCATGGATTCATTGTCGGTTCATCGTTGGCTAGCTTGGGTTTGAATGTAAATTTTGCGCCTGTTGTCGATATTCTGAGCAATCTAAATAATAACTCCATTGGCGATCGCTGCTTCGGTCACACGAGTGAAACCGTCAGCAAGAGGGCCACGGCTTATATGCGAGGTCTGCAAGGATCGGGGGTGTTGGGTTGCCTGAAGCATTTTCCTGGTCAGGGCGATGCTGAAGCCGATACCCACGAGCAAGGGACAGTCATTCATGCAACGATGGATATGATGTTTGGCCGGGAATTGATTCCCTTCCTGGCTTTGATGAATGAATGTTCCATGATTATGATATCCCACGCTGTTTATCCGGCTCTTGATGCCCAAAAACCAGCCAGCCTTTCGGCAAAAATTATGCAGGGGTTTCTGCGCGAGAAACTCAATTTTCAAGGGCTTATCGTTACAGATGATATGAATATGAAGGCGATTGCCCAGGATCGCAATACCTGGACGGATGCGATCATCGCTTCAGTGGCTGCGGGCGCTGATCTCGTGCTGGTGTGTCGTGAGTTGGATCGCTACCGTTGGGCTGTGGAAGCTCTTGCGCGTGAGGCCCAGAAGAGTTTTAGCTTTCATCGACGGCTGAGCGAGGCTCGCCGCCGCTTGATGGAATTACGATCCCGACTCCGACGCTGAAAGACCTGCTTGGGGCCGGTGGCGGTGGCGAATGACACGCAGACGTTCAATGCGATGTCGATCCACTTCGGTCACTTCAAAGGTCAGTTCACCATGGGTGAGCGTTTGTCCTACTTCAGGCAAATGGCCTAAGAGCTGTGTCATCCAACCCGCCATGGTATCCACTTCGCCTTCTACATCCTTGGCAAAAGACTCATCCAGATCAAAGTATTCCATGAATTCTGTGATGTTCACATAACCCGCAACATCAAACACATCCTCTTCTACTTGCAGGATCTCGGCCTCTTCGGCATCGAATTCATCCTGGATATCGCCGACGATTTCTTCCAAGATGTCTTCCATGGTCACCAGTCCAGCCGTTCCACCATACTCATCGATGATGATCGCCATATGATTTTTAGAGTGCTTCAATTCCTTGAAGACTTCCATCAGCGGTTTGCTTTCTGGAACAAATTGCGGCTCGCGCATCATCGCCGTTAAGGGCGCGAGCTGTGGCGGGCTGGCCTTATTTCGCTTGGGATCCGCGAGATAGCGAAGCAGGTCCTTCGCGAACACGATGCCCATCACGTTATCGATCTGCTCGTCATAAACGGGCAGCCTTGAATGTCCCGATTGAATGATCATACGGACGGCTTGGTCGATACTTTCGCTTTTTTCCAGGGCGAAAATATCAGTACGTGGTGTCAT
Source organism: Oligoflexus sp. (assembly GCA_041737755.1). GTDB lineage: Bacteria > Bdellovibrionota_B > Oligoflexia > Oligoflexales > Oligoflexaceae > Oligoflexus. The sequence goes on along the minus strand of JBGSRE010000570.1, from coordinate 2,690 downwards.
GATCTCGCGTACTTTGGTTTCATCAAACTCAAAGACGCCGTTGATCATATCCTTTTTCATATCTTCAATGACGCCTGATTTTTCACTGACTTCGATCAAAAACTCCAACTCTTCTTCGGTGATCGCCGGCTGCAACGCCTGATCGCTACCAAGGCGCCGGATGACGAGATTGGCAAATTCGGAGAAGACCCACACCACTGGGAAAAACAAGCGATAGAGCACATGGATCACTAGCATTGCATAGTGAGCAACCTGTTCCGAGTTGGCTCTGGCAAAGGATTTGGGAATGATCTCGCCGAGGATCAGAAAGAGTAAGGTGACAATGCCAATGGCCACGCCGATGGCCTGATCGCCGAAATAGCGGCTGGCGAGATCGGTGGCCAGCACCGAAGCCATCACTTTGCAGAGGTTATTGAAGATAAGTATCGTCGTGAGCACACGGGAAGGCTGGGTCAGCCAGAGTCGCAGAGGTTGCGTCAACTGCTGCTTGTTTTCCATGATATGCCGTGTCTTGAGCACGCCGAGCGAAGTGATCGCTGTCTCTGCGGCAGAGAAAAAAGCCGTGCCGATGATTGAAAAAACAATCGCTATCAGTTCGCTTAGATCCTGTGAGATGACGAAATCCATAGCTTAGACTTCAACCTCGCAGCAGCCGGTCCAAAGCGGACTTGGTTCGACCGTTTCGAGGAAAGCCATGATATTCTGCTGTTCGGCGATCATTCGTTGCTCTTCGTTGGCCTGCATATGATCATGACCGCAAAGATGCAGGATACCGTGGACGAGCAGAAACGCTGTTTCCCGATCCAAGCTGTGACCTATGCTCTTGGCGTTGAGCAAAGCATCGGCAGGACTGATCATGACATCGCCCAAAAGATTGGGCGGTAGATCCTCGGCGATTTCAGTGGTAGTCAAAGGCCACTGGGGTTTTTTAAAATGGAGCGGCTCTTTCCATTCCTGCTGAGGAAAGGACAGCACATCTGTGGAAGTGGCTTTGCTTCGATACTGCTGATTGATAGAAATCATTTCTTCTTGATCGATAAAGTCCCAAGAGACTTCATAATGGGGGATGCCGAGTCCAGAGCATATCGCTCGCGCCAGGCGATCGATAATCGTTGCCCGAACTCGGAAGTATTGGTTGTTCGTCTCGACAATAAATGAGGGACGACTATCTGGTTCCAAAGCTTTTCTTCACTCCTTGCGAAAACGACTTAACTGTTCCACGGACGCCCCTGGAATTTCTTGCTCGACTGCCTTCTTCTTGATCCTAAGGCCTCTCTGCAAACTTTCAAGGGAGGCAACATGGCAGCGGCGGGCTTCCGATGGCTCTTCGATCGTGGAAACAAGCTGACGATTCAAAGCTATCACATCTTGCGCGAATCTGGCGAGATCCGTTCCGACCCAGTCTATGCTTCCAGGGCCTGCTACATCCAGGGGCTGCGGCCCCTTGAGCGGGATGAGCTCGCCATGCACCGGTTTTTGATAGGGTTTTTCGCTCATAGAGATACGCACTCCTGATTGGACATGAAAGTGTTCGGCAGTTTGAGCGAAAGGTTTAATGGGTAAAATCTTACAGGTCAGTGAGGGTTGGACCGCGGGAGGACCAGCAGAACTCATGACAAGGCAAACCCTGCTCATGAAATAGTCTTTCAAATCGACTCGTATACTTATCGGCTGGTATGCCATGGCGAGTATCGATTCGCTCCCAAGCAGCCTCCTGAAAAGTCTCGCAAACGTCCGAATAGTATGGCTCACAGTCGGTTTTAAACCAGAAAAAGCCACCAGCACGGAGCTTTCGCTGCAGAACCTGGACAAAATCCTGCTTGACCAGTCGGTTCTTCATCTGGCGTTTCTTTTGAGCCCAAGGATCTGGAAAAAAGATAAAAATTCCGTCGAGTTCGCCATCAGCGAAGAGTTGATCCAAGGTTTTGGCATTGCACAGGACACTGACGAGGTTCTTTTGCTGGAGGGCTTGGCTCTTTTGAGCGAGTTTTACGACGCGCTTAAAGGTAATATCCATGCCAATCAGTGCGGTATTCGGATGATCCCCGGCCATTTTTAGGATGACTTCGCCAAAATGACTGCCTATCTCCAGAATAAGCTGCTCCGGTGCCTGCCCCATCGGCTCAGCAAAATGCTGACGCCATTGGCCGGGCCTTTGCTCCAAAGCGGGGCCGTAGAGCAGCGGAAGATTGCCAGTTTCAGCAGCTTCTTTGAGTAGAGTCAGATAGCGTTTCACTTCGGGGCGCATATTCAGCAGAGGGTCGCTGAAGGGGTTACTGGTCTTGATGGGCATGGGAGAGATTTTCCTTTTGAGGTCCGGAGACGAGTCCATCGCACCTTAGCAGATTATTATAAGCCGGATTCTGTCGAGTCTCGAAAGACCCTGACTGTCATTAGTCTGGGATTGACGTTACCGTCAACCTCGGGCGGCCTACCCAAGGGCGCGATCGGGCCGATCTTGTCCCAACTCCGAAGAGCTGGGACCCCTTTGTTTGGCCTTGCATCGAATGGGGTTTACCTAGCCAGCCTGTTACCAGGACTGCTGGTGAGCTCTTACCTCACCGTTTCACCCTTACCGCCTCCCTCTTGCGAAGGAGATGGCGGTTTACTCTCTGTTGCACTTGCCGTCGGGTTTCCCCGCCTGGCCGTTAGCCAGCATTCTGCCCTGTGATGTCCGGACTTTCCTCGAC
>JBGSRE010000682.1:0-3045 GCA_041737755.1 Oligoflexus sp. | reverse complement strand
CCAATCAAGCAACGCTTTACACGAAGCGACCGCCAAGAAATATCCTGACTGGAAATTAAGCGAACCTTGAAATCCAGCAATTCCCGTCTTTCGAAGGCAAACCATGTGTATCCAACCGATCCGTTGACTGCTGGCAAACCTTAAAGATCCTGGGCTTGCCGGAGGCTAGGATTTCCCTGGTTCGGGAGCTTACCGCAGACCTATGAGTACCGGTTCATGCCTGAATCCAATTTTTCAATCTGCTTGCCTATAGGCAGAAAAGTATCGATCGCTGTTGGACTTCTCTGGCGATGAACCTAAAAACCAAGCGCGCGCGCATAGCGATCGCGATGGAAGCTGGCATTGCCGAATAGCTCAGCATGGATGCGACTGCGCTTCAGGAAAAATCCAATATTGTGTTCATCGGTCATGCCGATGCCGCCGTGGAGCTGAATGGCTTCGGCTGCCACATGAGAGAAGAGATCACTCAGTTTAGCTTTGGCCAGACTTGCAAGGAGGCTGGCGTCGGCACTCCTTTCGTCCATGGCGACCAGGGCTCTCTGGACAATCGAGCGCGACACTTCGAGTTCACTGTACATCCAAGCCATGCGATGCTGAAGCGCCTGGAAGGATCCGATCGCGACTCCGAACTGTTTTCTTTCTTTCAGATAGGCCAGGGTCATTTCAAAAGCTGCGGTGGCGGATCCCAGCATTTCTGCGGCAAGACTGACCGAAGCAGCGTTGCGCATCTCTTCGTAGGACGAGCCCGCTTGTCCAAGACTGCCAAGCAAGGCTGAAGCCTTCAGCTCGACATTTTTAAAGACGATATGGGCTGCCGGACGTCCATCGACCAAGCGAAATTGCTCCCACTGGATACCTGGAGTATCTTTCGGCATGATAAACCAGGACAGTCCGTGAAGCTCGCGGCTTTCGGCATCACTGCGCGCCAGGACCAAAATATGATCGGCGAGACCTGCGTCCAGAACCATCGTTTTGCGACCATCCAGAAGAAATCCGCTAGCCAGAGATTGAGCGCTGAGTTCAATGCCCTGATCGCCGTGCTGTCGACCTTCATCATGCGCCACACAGATGATGCTTTCGCCGGATGCGATAAGCGGCAGCAGCGTATCTTGTTGAGTTTTATTGCCCAGATTTTGAATCAAATAGCTGGCGCAGGCCACCGTGGAAAGCAAAGGTGTGGAGGAAAGGTGCGGTCCAGCGGCCGCCATAATCAGGCCCAATCCGCGGAAACCAAAGTCCATCCCACCAAATTCTTCGGCAATGAGGATACCGGTCCAGCCGAGTGCGGCCATTTCCTGCCAGGTATCGCGCGCGAAACCAACTTGATCTTGGGAATCCCGCAAACGCCGGAGGTGATTGAGGGGCAGTTTTTCCCGAAAAAAATTATCAGCAGAGACTTTGAGAAGTTTCTCTTCGTCCGTCATGTCCCAGTTCATCATAATGGATACCTCGTTGATTAGGGTAAACCCAAGACCCTTTTGGCGATAACATTCAGTTGGATTTCACTGGTGCCACCTTCAATGGAATTGCCTTTTGATCGCAACCAATCTCGCGTGGCTTGCTGATCCTGCTCTTCGCCGGCTCCTTCCCAGACCAACCCATCAAAACCCGCAGCTTCCATCATCAATTCATACTTGCGCTTGTTCAGTTCTGTGCCATAAAGCTTAAACATCGAGGAGGCAGCACCGGGCGAATGCCCCGACTTCTGCAAGGACGTTTCCCGTTCAATCGTCAACTGGAAAGCTTGCTGATCCATCAGATAAGCCGTCATGCGATCGCGAAAAGCTCGATCGGTGAGTCGACCGTCATGGGTGCCCATTTTCTGTTTGGCATAAATGTCCAAAGGCAATTCGTCGGCTTTTTTGCCGATTTCGCTGATAGCCTGGCGTTCGTGGGTCAACAGCGCTTTCGCGATTTGCCAGCCGCCGTTCAGCGTGCCGATCAGATTATCTTGGTGAGTTTTAGCATCTTTGAAAAAGACTTCACAGAAAGGGGAGGCGCCGCTGATCAACCGAATCGGTTCGGCTTTCACAGCTGCTTGATTCATATCGATGAGCATAAAACTAATGCCCTGCTGTTTCCCTGCAGCAGGGTCGGTGCGAACGAGGCAGAAGATCCAGTCGGATTCATCGGCATAGGATGTCCAGACTTTGGAGCCGTTGATCACAAAGTGCTCACCTTGCAATTCGGCGCGGGTGGCCAGACTTGCCAGATCGGAGCCCGCAGCCGGTTCGCTATAGCCCTGGCACCAGCGGATCTCGCCCTTAATGATTTTGGGCAGATGCTGTTTTTTCTGCTCGTCATTCCCATACTGCAAAAGCACAGGCCCAAGCATCCAAATCCCAAAGCTGATCAAAGGCGATCGGCAGTTGAGTTTTTGCATCTCTTCCTTGAGAACCAGAGCTTCCTGCGGACTCAGTCCGCCACCGCCATAAATTTTGGGCCATTCAGGCGCCGTCCAGCCTTTATCAGCCATACGCTGCAGCCAGATTTTTGAGTCGGGATTGGTGAACTCTTGGCGCTTCCCTCCCCAGACTTCTTCTTCTTCCACCATCGGTGTTCGCATGGAACTAGGACAATTGTCTTGCAGCCATAGCCGAACGGTTTGCCGAAAATCTTGGAGCATAGTTGACCCCTTGCTTAAACGAATTCAGTTTTAAAACGGAATCCAGCCTGTTCCAGCCTTTTCGTCAGCTGATCGCCGAAGGCTAGAGTCGGCGTGATAAATCCTTTGAGTCCAGGGCCAAAAGCATTTTCAGTCGCCAGTCGCGCCGATTCACTGGCGAGAGCAACAGTGATGTCATTGCCAGGATCGCCTTCGCGTTCCATGTGAATGATCAGTTTGCAAAGGCCTTGGCTGCGACATACCAACTGGCCATGGAAAAATCCATTGCGGCGAGCTTCTTCCGAAGGACCTTCACCGGGTTTGGGACCAAAGCGACGAATCAGACTGCGACCCGCGGACTTACCGGTGAGAAGCCCAAAACCTGCTAGCATGCCCGTCGCCAAACTCGCTTGCAAAGGTCCAAGACTGCGGCCCATGAC
>JBGSRE010000669.1:0-7863 GCA_041737755.1 Oligoflexus sp. | reverse complement strand
GCTCGGTTGGATCCTGCGCTACAATTTCCGACTTTACAGCGACCAGTTCTCTTAAATAAAGGAACAGGTCCTGAGGTCTTCGATCGAGTTGGGCGACTTTTTCTGCAAAATGGGGATCCCCTTTGAGAATCGCATGCTTCCACGCTTCAGCAAGGCCGGCGAGAAATTCCCGAGGCGGTAGGGTAGTCAGCCAGTCGGTGGCAATGACAACCTCCTTAGGAAAAGCAAAAAGCCCCAGTTGATTCTTGCCGAAAGGTGGAAAATTCACTCCAGTTTTGCCACCAATGCAGGCATCCACCATGGCCAGAAGCGTAGTGGGAATGAGTCGAAAACTTTGTCCGGCCAGAGCTGCTGTAAAGGCCGCAGTATCAGCAAGAATGCCACCGCCTATAATGGTCCAAGGCGAGCGCAGTCCGGTTCGTTGCACGGCATCCTGGAGGGCTGCAACGCTTTCTAGATTCTTGTTCAATTCATCTAATTGAATGAATATGCGATTGGGCATAGGTTTGAGCTGATGCGCAGTGGCTACACTTTGATCGATGATACAGATCTGATCCATTGGCGCGAGTTCATCCCAACGTAAGGTTGGGACAAAGCGGATGGGGTATTGGCCCTGCTTCTGTTCGACCTTTTGATCTTTCAAGGCTACGCCTCGACGGAAGACCTTAGCAGCAACTTGAAAGGGACTGAGGGGAAACTCTGGGGGAATTTGCCAGCCATTTATGCGTGATAATTGCCTTTGAAAGGCTTCGTGCAGAATGATTAGGCTGCCACCGGGCCAGCCTAATCTCATTTCCAGATCCACGACCTCACCCAAATTGATTTCAGGCCATGGAAAAAAATCACGAGCTGGCAATGGTGGATCAGGCATGGACCAGATAACACTCAGGGGAGAGAGTTCGTAAGGAGTGGACATTGGTGGCAAGCCCCCATGTTTTTACTGAAAAAGCTAAAAGGCAGAGTCATACCTGCCGCTCAGGTTTCATAACAGAATGTCGAGGAGTGAGAAAGGATGTCTTACCGGTGCGGCTGCTTTGATGCAGCTTGACGCCACCCAGGAAGGGATGGAGTGAGAAGAGCATGAGTGGTCAACGCTTTGGCTCCCGAGGGGAATCATCACTGCGACGCCAAATCGAGGCAATGCAGCGAAAACGTATGGTGCAGGAACAGGTGGTTGATCTCAACGACTTTCGTAATCTACAGAAAGAGTTGCAGCAACCCACAATCCTGGTCGTCGATGACGAGGAGATTATGCGCAATGCAATGAAGCGCATCCTGGAGAATGAAGGTTATAAAGTCAATTTGGCAGAAGATGCCATGGCTTTATCCAAGGTGCTGGAGCACACGCAACTGGACCTCATTCTGCTCGATATTAATCTACCCTGGGTCGATGGCTTGGAGCTCTGTTCGATTTTGAAGAAGCATCCTGTGCTCCGACAGGTCCCATTGATTCTGATCTCGGGCCGAAGGAGCAAGGAAGACGTGGAGAAAGGCTTTGCGGCCGGCTGTGATGACTACATTACCAAGCCATTCGAGCTGGAAAGCATGTCCCAGGCCGTCTCGAAGGCGCTAAAGCGGGAGCCAGCGTAAACTTCCTAGCAATTCTTCTCGCTTCGAGTCTTGACAGCGCAAAACAACAGTTGTAGTTATAAAAGCCTCGTTAGTTCCTCAGTAGCTCAGTTGGTAGAGCAGGTGACTGTTAATCACCTTGTCGGCGGTTCGAGCCCGTCCTGAGGAGCCATCTCAATCCAGATGGCCCTTTTTCTAGATAAAAAATCCCCTGTTCAAAATTTAAATAGAAGTTTTTCATCTTAGTTCTCGCTGCACTTTCGGCTTGTCATGCCCAGTGAACAGAGTTCGCGTTGGGCCTTCGGCTTGTCATGCCCAGCGAACAGAGTTGGGTTTGGCCTTCGGCTTGTCATGCCCAGCGAACAGAGTTGGGTTTGGCCTTCGGCTTGTCATGCCCAGCGAACAGAGATCGCGTTGGGCATCCATTGGAATTATAAGAAGCCGGTAATACCCAGACCGAAAGTTGAAACGGCTTTGTCTTCTTCCAAGAAGAAATCGGATGTAATATTTTGGATTTCACTTCTGTCGAGCCACTCAATATGAAACAACTTATATGCTTTCGTAGAACGATGGCTGCTGTGCACTTGTGCAACAAAAGATTTGGTCTAGAAGGTTGCAAGGTTTAATGTGTTTCGTGGGTTCAATGGAGTCTCCTTAATTGCCTTGGGGAAAAGCTTGGAAATCTCTTTGTATTCCGACTATTCATTTCGAGTGTTGATGTATTTGTCTCTGCATGGGCAGACGCTTGTGCGAATCAAAACGATCAGTGAAGCCTATGGAATTTCAGAAAATCATGTCGTGAAAGTCGTTCAGCATTTGGTACGGTTGGGATATGTGGCTTCTGTGAGAGGACGAAGTGGTGGAATCCGGCTAGCTAAGGATCCAGAAACCATTGGATTGGGCGACGTCTTTCGCAAAACAGAACCAAGTTTGAAGCTACTGACCTGTTTTGATAAGGAACACAATACTTGTCCAATTGTCAGTGTGTGCGACCTTCAGCATGTATTTCAACAAGCAATGAAAGGCTTTTTGGATGAGTTGGATAAAAAAACCTTGGGCGATCTCATGGGCCCGCGCAGGGCGATGGCAACTGTCCTCAAAATTCAATCGAATTCGAAACAGCCAGCAGGACTTTAGCAGTGTTTATTGATTGCAAAAATCTCGTAAAGCCTGGCTGACATCATCGGATGTTGGGCAGTTTCCACTACTTTTCTTTTCAGCAATCGCATTATTTTTTAAATCAAGCACCATCAATTCAGATAATCCAGACAGTGAGCGAAGGTCGCTGATTTGATTGTTGGCAAGGTTGAGAATATAAAGCTTCTTAAGCGAAGCAATCGCATCAATTTTAGTGACTTTATTGTGGCTCAAATAAAGTTCCTGCAAAAAAGAAAGACTCGTCAAAGCGCTGATGTCCTGTACTTGATTCTTATCAAGCACAAGACCTTTCAATTTTACTAGGCCCCTAAGAGGCGCAATATCCTCAATTCGATTGCCATAGAGATGCAGCCATTGCAGTTGTTGCAAGTCGGCAAGCGGCGTGAGATCTTGGATATTTTTTTCATTCATGACAAGAAACGTCAAGCTCTGCAGTTTGGTTTCCGCATCCTGGCAATCTTTTGCTGAGATGACTTCTAGTAAAGTTTTATATGTCAATCCTATTTCGGTTTTGGGATCTGCTTTCTGGCACTTTATGGCAAAGCTCTCAATGGGAACTTTGTCCATTTGCAGAGTGGAAACCTTAGCTGCTTTACAGGAGAAGAGAAAAGGGAGCAGACCGAGCATCACTGCGAATGCTTTTTCCATGCGGGCCACCTTATTGCTTTTCATAAGAATTAAGAAGTTCAGCATAGCACGCAGGCGTTGATTGTCAAATGACGTCAATTTACGATTTAATCTGTGAAAAATCTCCTACACGTTGGAGTGAGCTCTGGGAACGGTCTGCGGAACATAATAAATACCGAGAGTTAAAGGGGATTCTCGCTGTTGGTGTAAGTCTTTTTGACATTTGAAGACGAAATATGTCAATTCCGGAGGATATCATTGAATTTTTCCTCGGCAAAGGACTTGCAATGTATCGATGGGGACACGTTTTCCCGCTGTTGTTGCTGCTCTTTGTTGTTGTGAGGTGTTCTATGGCCTATCCTGATTCCTATTGCATCAAGTGCAAAACGCACACTGATACCCTTGGCAAACATACTATTATTTTGGGCAATAACCGCCGCGCATTAAAAGGAGTTTGCCCAATCTGTGCAACAGAAACCTACCGCTTTATGCCGAAAAAGGATGAAAAAAAGCCTACACGGGAACTTTCGGTCATTTCGTCCATCAAGCGAATTGATAAAGATCGCCCAGTTTCTGTGGCTTTGCCCACGACCACCGCCAAACGCTTGGATCGATACGGTCGTGCTACGCCTTCCCAAGAGCTTTTTTATTACGGCAGCTTACTGGTAGTTCTAGGTTTGATAATGGCGGTTAGCTTTATTTTGATAACGCGGATGCTCTAAGATACTTAGCTGTTGGCTAAATCCACGAAAATATATTTTTAATGTTTTTGTGAAAAGTTAAGTTCAATCGTCGACAACTCACGGAGCCAGTGAGCTGAGTTAAAAGAATGACGAGTGAACTGCCCTTTTTTGATATATTTCTGAAATCAAACAGCTCGAATTAGTAATTTACAATGGCCGCTGCCCAGGTGAATCCTGCTCCAAAAGCAGCCATCAGTAGGGTCTGACCCGGGATAATTTTGCCTTCCCGAATAGTCTCATCGAGCAGCATGGGTATTGATGCTGCCGAACAATTACCATACTTCTGAATATTGCTATGTATCTTGTGAGCCGGAATTTGCAACAATTCGGCCACCTTTTCATTGATACGAATATTTGCCTGATGAAAGAGAAAGTGATCTATGGAATCGAGGCTGCGACCCTCTTTTTCCAGAACTTCTTTGACCACTTGGGTTAATCGTTCTACTGCATGTTTGAACACATACCGGCCTTCCATAAAAGGAAACATCCGGCCTTGCTCACGGTCTTCTTCAGTCAGCCAAACGCCTTTGCTGGTTCCAGGTTTTTCCACCCAAAGACGATCAGCAAATTGACCTTGCGTATGCAATGCTATGGAACCCACTCCCGTATTCTCATCCGTAGCTTCGAGAACGACCGAGCCTGATCCATCTCCAAACAAAACGGCGACATCGCGTCCCCGTGTCGTCCAATCCAAAAGGGGAGAATGGGCTTCTGCACCCACGACCAAGACTCTTTTGTATTGTCCTGATTCAATGAAAAGTTTGGCTACATTAAGTGAAAAAATGAAGCCAGAGCATTGGCATCGCAAATCCATCGCAGGAGTCGATTCCAATCCTAGCTTGTGCTGCAGGACTGCTGAGACTCCGGGAAACTGATGATCTGGTGACAAAGTTGCAACGATAATGAGGTCAATGTCTTCAGCGGTGCAGTTGGCGGCTGTCAAAGCTTTTCTAGCCGACTCGACGGCTAAATCTGAAGTTGCAATTCCACCATCAATAACATGCCTCTCCTCAATGCCGGATCTTTGCTTGATCCATTCATCTGAGGTGTCCATGATTTGCTCGAGATCCTTGTTTCGAAGAACTTTTGGAGGGACATAAAGGCCAGTGCCCGCAATGCGAGCGCGTATTTTATTTGGGGTCATCAAAGAATCTCCTCACCGGGGACTTGCATTAAGAGGCCAAAAATGACTATGGAGGGCATAATACCCTCCTTTGATCCTGACGTCAAAATCAACAATTGTACGCAAACACGGACAATTGTCCCGGTAAGGGTCTGATTTTATTCCTCCCACATCGAAATGCCAGCTTCGTAGAGGTCCTTGCCATCTTTATTAAAGAGAGCCTTGCCCGTCAAGATGTCCAGTGAACCCTGGAGTCTGTTGGGGTAAAGTTCGAAACGCAAAACCGTGCCTTTGATACTTTCAGGCTCCAGATTCATGAAGTAGTCAGGGGAGGTTTCATTTTTCGGATTGTAGCCGAGGCCAAAAGCAACTGGATCATCAATGGGCAGAGAGAAATCAATACGGCCACTGTCTGGATTGATGCCCAGACTTGCCTTGCGTAGATTTTGGGAAGCTACGTTGGTCATACCAGTCGGGCAATCGATAGAAGTCTGCTTGCTCGTATCAAAGCAGCCTTCGAACACTTGATCAGGAAATCCTTCGAAAGAAATAGTCGATCGCATGAGATTATCCGCATTGGTCACACTCATCCGATAGGCGATAAAGCCGAAAGCTATGTCTCCAGCATTGGCAGCCCGAATACCAACTCGCAAGGAATCACTTGCAACTTCTGATAAGCGACTCCTTTCGTCGCGCTGGTATTGTAGATTCTGACGGAGATTTGTCAATTCTGTCTCTAATGCCGTCTTCTTTACTTTAGCCTCAGGATTTAAGGAGAAGACCTTGTCGAGGAAAATATTGTAGACCGCGGTAACGGTATCTTGCTTGATTCCCAGGCTTTCAATAGAAGGCTGAGACAAAGTGATTGGTGGTGAGAGGGCGTGGAAAAGATAATCTGAGTTGCTCGGGAGCGGAGTTCCCGTTGACGTCGAGCGCTGACCAAAATAATTGACGGCATCAGAAATGGTTTGTAAGGCAGGAAGGTCCTTGACAACATTCAACTGATTGTTCAACTCAACGCCAGTTATATAAGATTGAGCAGTCTTTTCTTTCCAAGTTCTGGCAAACAGACCGCAGATGAAAGTAAGAGAGGGATCCTTGATGAGGTTGATACAAGAAGGCTCCATGCCAATGGAAGGTTTTCCACTTTGGAGAGCGATATAGAAATAGAGTTTCTTCTTGTAAATGGCATCTTTTACCAGTGTACTAGGCGTATTAAGGTGCTGAGCTGTGAGGTTCGCGTCAGCCATGAGGATTTGCCGGAAAGCATCGGTTTTAGACTTGTCATCGAAGATGGGTTTCAGCAATGAAGTCAAATCCCCACTGTTTTGAGAGGGGAAAGATCCACTTTTGATCACACCCTCAACCCACAGACAACTGAAATAGTCTCCCTGCTGGCAGCTTTCCCCCTGAAAGTAGCCTCGTTCTTGGTAATAGGATTCACAGAGTTGATTGGGGCTCGGTCTCTGCTGATAGTTGTCATTGGTAGCATAGGTGACGAATAGGGGGTGAGCCGCTAGTTCAACAATCTTTGCATCGCAGTAGTTTGCAAATGTGGATTGGAGACGAAGATTATCTTCCGGACTCAAATTAAGTTTGGCCGATTCCGCGTTAAACCAATCTGCAGCAGCTCTTTGACGATCAGCCAATGGAATCGGAACCGCGTCTGCTTGAGCTTCACTCAGGAATTTTTTTAACTCTTCCTGCTTTTGCTTGATCTCTATTAATACGCTTCCCGAGTCCCCATAACGAGCATCGAACGCCTTTTCATTACCGACAAAAGACTTGGCGTCTGCGGCTTTGACTCTGGTGACTTCTGAAGCTTTGATGAGCTCAGCCAGTTGAGTTGTATTGCCAGTAGGATTAAGAATGAGCATGGTACTCTTATAACTGACTGCAGTCCTGGCATTTTGCAGCGCAAAAACATTGTCTGTTATCTTTGGAAATGCAGGAGCCTCGACGGCGATGATATCTTGTTTTTTGGCTTTCGCCCATTTACCACAAGCACTTAGGACTGTCAGGCTTATGGCTGCGACACATATATGCTTTAAGTTCATGATGATTTCCTTAGATTAAAAGAAAAGGTTGATGTCCATTTGGGCAAAGTCTGTTAGCGGCACGTTCCGACTCGCCAATTGCTTGCGATATTCAAGACTAATACTGGCTGGCAATGGAAATTCTTTCCGCTTATATGCTGCCAGAGTTGAATATCCCAGTTTTGCTTGGCCATATTCTGCGTTTTGGTCTGTCCATCGCTGCAGCTCGTTTTTCGCATCGAGGTCTGTCACTTCATAGCGATCACCGAATTTTCGGTAATAGAGTGCTCCCAGTCCCCCTGTCAAGCCGCTGGAATCCTGTTCGAACTGCATGGAGATTCCTGCTTCAAACTTGTCACCGAATTTGAAATCAGTTGAGTTGACAGGTACTTCAATACTTTCATCGAAGGTCTTCCAAGCCACTCGACGTTTGTCTGGTGCTTGGTAAGTGTATTTAGCAAACTGATTGAGGTAAATACTTGGACTCAGTTGTTGATCGAAAGCGAGTTGTGAGAAAATATCCCATTGCCCATCACCGAAAGGTAAATCGGTTAGGATTTTAGGGCTGTCGCGTCGACCCGTTGGGACAACCATGCCTCCGGTGACG
>JBGSRE010000451.1:0-3569 GCA_041737755.1 Oligoflexus sp. | reverse complement strand
CGATGCCTGAGGAGTCCATGCCGGATGAACCGGAAGGACCTAGCGATAGTCCGAGACTTCCGAGTGGCCCTGCTTTTGGACCACCTGGTACGGGACCAAATGGGAAACGTTCTGATACACTGGGTGCAGAAAATATTCCCGATGGCCAAGAATTAGTCTCGATCGACTTTCCCGAGCCGACCGAAATCAAGGATATTATTCGTGCTGTAGCCCTTTGGACGGGTAAAAACGTGATCATCGGCAAAGGTGTGAGCGGCAAAGTCCAGATGATTTCACCGAAAAAAGTAACCAAAGATGAAGCCTATCAGGCTTTTCTTTCGGCTTTGAACGTGTTGGGATACACCACAGTAGAAACCGGCAAGGTCATCAAGATCCTGCCCACTCGAAATGCTCTCAAAGGCAATCTACATATCTATCAAGGCACCACCTGGGCGCCGCGTACCGATAAACTGATCACACAGATCGTGCCGCTAAAGTATATCGATGCCAAGCAGATTCAACAGACACTCTCGCAATTGGTTTCGACCAACTCGATGATTGCCTATCAACCTACGAATACACTTATTATCAGCGATACAGGTTACAAAGTTCGTCGTATTTTGCAGATCGTCGAACTCCTCGATGTGGCGGGACAGCAGCCGAAGGTTGCGCTGGTACCTATTCGCTTTGGTGATGCCAAGGCGATCTCGGCCAAGGTGCAAGAAATTTTGCAGGTATCGGAAGCCAGTAAAAGGGCGGGCCAGACCGGTGGCGCTTCCTTTAAAGTCAGCGTCGACGAACGCTCTAACTCGGTCGTGATCTTCGGGCCACCAAGGACCATTCAAGATGTCAAAGATCTAGTAAAAAAGTTTGATTTTCCAGTCGATGATCCAGCCAACCAAGCGGCAATTCGCGTGCGGTTTTTAGATTATGCTGATGCGAAAAAAGTGGCGACCACGCTGTCTTCGCTCGCTCAAGGCTCGCCGACCTCAAGGCGAAACACGTCGAGCAGCAGTCCGATCCGCACGATTGGTCAGCCGAATACTGGCAGAGCAAGAACGCAAGGCGGGGTAGCTGAACCTTCTCCCGTCGCGGAACTGGGCGATAACGTCAAGATCACCGCCGATGAAAGTTCCAACTCCCTGCTGATTACAGGCTCCCGTGCGGCCTATGATGCGATTAATGGCATCGTTCGCAAACTGGATCGCCGTCGTCCTCAAGTGTATGTGGAAGCGGATATTCTCGATGTAAATCTGACCAATGATTTTAGCTTCGGAACTTCGGTTCTCCTCGGTAGCAAGAGCGGCAAGAGTGTGCAGTCCTATGGCTGGCAAGGCCAAGGTGTAACACCCATCGTTGCGGCCTCGTCATTGACCAATGCCGGCACCACCACCGGCCTGGATGCAGCGACCAAAGGTGCGGTTGCCAGTGCGTTGAGTAAGGATTTCACCATCGGTGTGCTCGCCGGTCAGTCGATCAACATTCCTGGTATTGGTGAAGTGACCCCAGCGGGCCTTATCACCATGCTGAAGTCAGATGGTAACACCCGGGTTCTTTCCTCGCCGCATTTGCTGACATCGAATAATGAGATTGCCAAGATTGTGGTCGGAGCCAAACTCTTCTATAAAACGGCCACTCAAAGTGCTGCTATCGGAGTAGGCGCGATTGAAAAAGTTGAGAAAGAAGATGTGGACCTCAGCCTTGAATTGAAGCCCAATATCAGCCATACCGGCAACTATGTCACCCTGAAATTGGATCTGGAAGCCAACGAAGGCGGTATCAATCCCAGTGGTTTGCCAGACGTGAACAAACGCCAATCGTCTCAGATCGTAACGGTGAAAAACGGCCAGACTGCAGTGATTTCCGGTTTGGTGAAAAGACGCGAGTCGGAAATTTTCCAAAAAATACCCCTGCTCGGTGATATTCCCATCCTCGGTTGGCTGTTCCGCAACAGCTCGATCAAGAAGGAAACCACGAGTCTGATGATTTTCCTCACTCCCTACATCGTCTACGGAGCGAACGATCTGGCTGCCATATACGAGAAAAAGGTGCAAGAACGTGACGATTTGATGGCTAAAGCCTTCGGTTCGGATGAAGATGATGAGTTCTTTAGAGCTTTGCCAAGTAAAGACGCTGGACGTTATCGGCCCGATGATAATGATGCTCGAGAAGAGCGCGAGCAGAAACGCCTGAAGAAGCAGCAGGAAGAAGATCGCGGTGTTTTCGAAGAAGACGAACAGGCCAAGAAAAAACCGGAAGCGACGGAAAATCCGGAAGATCCCATCACAGTTCCAATGCCCCATGATAGTGGCTTTGATGATATTCCTATGGGTGGAGTCGGAGGCCCTGGCGGCATGGATGGAGGCGAGGGAGATATGCCACCGCCCCCCCCAATCCCTGCGCCGCCAATGCCAGAGCCCATGGAAATGCCTGAACCTATGGAGCCACCTCAAGGATGAAGGGTTGGTTCCTAAGCTTTTTTGATCGAAAGCAACGCAGTCGCGCCAGCGGTGAAGGAAGATAGTCGATGACGGATACCCCAGAAAACAGCAAAAAAGCCGAGGATAGCTCCCCAAGAGCAGCTCCGAAGTGGACTCGACTGCCATCCGTTGACTTTCGCAGCCTGCAGCACAAAACTCTAGGACAGATACTGGTAGAATCGAAAACAATCTCCGAAAAGCAGTTGCAGGAAGCGCTCCGCGAACAGAACGAAGAGGGTAACGTCAAGAAGCTTGGCGAAGTCCTGGTGGCCAATAATTTTGTCAGTGAAGAAGATATGCTCAAGGCTTTGGCCATGCAGCTTGATCTACCTTACTACGATCGATTGCCGATTAATGAAATCGATCCCATGCTGGTCGATAACATTCCGATCCAGTTTTGTCGGGATAACAAAATCCTGCCGATCGCTCGAGATGATTTCAATGTCACGGTCGTTGTTGCCGATCCTCTTAATATTCATCCGCTCGACGATTTACGGCTTATTCTGTCAACCAACATTAATATGATCGTCAGTCCGCCCTCGGTGATAGAAAATAGTATCAACCGAGTTTTTGAAAGAGCCAATGATGCTTCCCAGAAAGTGCTCGACGAATTGAACGTCGGCGATGTGGGCGATGATGGTGATCTGGAACAAACGCGCGATCTTTTGGAATCGTCCGATGATGAAAAGCCTATCATTCGTTTGGTCAATAGTCTGCTCGCCCGGGCCGTGAAAGAAAGAGCTTCAGATATTCATATCGAACCGCTAGAAAACGAGGTCTTGGTGCGCTTCCGGATTGACGGAATGCTGCAGGATAAAACCCAGATTCAAAGGCGTCATGCGGGTTCTCTAGCCTCGCGTATCAAGGTTATTGGTAAACTGGATATTGCCGAAAAGCGGGTTCCTCAGGATGGTCGTATTTCGATCAAGGTTGCCGGCAAAGACATCGACGTTCGTCTGTCGGTGATCCCGGTGGCTTTTGGTGAGCGTATCGTCATGCGTTTGCTCGATAAATCATCGGGTGGAAAACGTTTGGATCAGATGGGTTTAGAAAAGAGAACCTACGAATCTCTCGGTTCTTTGATCGAACAAAAGCATGGAATCGTGCTCG
>JBGSRE010000663.1:0-2833 GCA_041737755.1 Oligoflexus sp. | reverse complement strand
CGAATTCTATCTGATTCGATTAAAAAGAAATAGCTAGAACCGTGTACTTTGCAGAGAATTTATATTTCCGAAAGCCACCGTCAATTCGGCCAACAGGCCGCTCCGCGCAGGGTTCAAACTCTGACTTGCGTTATGAGTCGGGCTGGCGTTATAGAGGTTCCGATTGCAACATTTCAGCTTCGAGGGTCCTATGGCCTTTCTTGTCAATATCAGACAAAGCGCGGCGTTTTTGATTTTGTCCGTCGGTCTCCTCATTCCAAAATTGCAGGCGGATCCCGCTTATTTCATTAGCATCGATGGCCTTCAACCGGCGCTTCTGCAAACTCTAAATGCAGAGGGAAAGCTGACGGCTCCCCGCGGATTTTCTTGGTTGCTGGGTCAGTCTCTGGTTGCCGATCGAGCTCTCCCTGTTATCACGACGATTACGGCACCCAGTCATATTTCAAGCGTGACCTGCTCTCCCCCCAGTCGACATGGGGTCATCGCCAACGAGTTTCTCCAAGGCGGTGCGAGCGTGAACGGCTTTTTGGCATCGCCGGCCTCTGAGCCTCTTTGGCGAACGGCCATGCGTCAGGGGAAAAAGGTCCTCGCGCTGGCTTATGTTGGGAGTGATGGCAGCACAGCGGAACGGACCGCGGACTATGGACTCGCATACCCGGACCCGGAGCTTATGGGTCCCAGTCAAGCTCCACTGTGGAATTTCGCCGATTTGCCAAGGGCAGAGGGTTGGACTTTGCCAGAGAAGAGCGAAGCCAAGCCGGGTGAAAGACGTGAAGCCCAGTTAAGTCTTGTGCTTAATCCGAAGACCGGTGAAAAGCGCAGTCTTCATCTGCTCATTGAAAGTTCGCCTCAAGGGTCGACTGTTGACTATCATCTATGGATTTCGACCAGCAAAAATCTTCGTGAAGGACTGCTGGCAGAGCTTAGCTCGAAGACACCAACGGTCGATCTTTTCTTGACGGAGACGGCTGCGGATTCACCTACGGCGGGCGCTAGGCGGCGCACCATCCTGCGGCTCTTACCAAGTTCTGGACCTACTCAGCTGGCTCTTCAGCTATCGAAATCCAGCTACAATCAAGCCTATCCGATCAGTTTCAGGCGTCTTTTGGATGAGCAAAATCTGGTCTGGCCTGACTATAGCGTCAAGGGTTTGAATTTGAGTTTGGGTCAAGCTGTTGAGGCTCAAGCTACGATCGACAGATTTCTGACTAAGGTCGCGACGCAGCTGGTGCCGAAGCTCGATGTGGACCTCGTGTTTTTCTATCAACCCTTGCTTGATACGGTCGGGCATGATGCACAATCGGCCCTGCCTTTGCCCTTTCAGCCCAACGCTTCCGACGAAGTCACACAGGCATTTGTCAAAGCCTTTCAGATTATCGATCAAAACCTTTCCGACCTGCTGGCGGCTTCGAATGATAAGACTCCGATCGTGTTGATGGGCGATCATGGAATGGATGCTGTGCAGCGAAGGGTGAACGTCAGTCGCCTACTCTTGCCTTCCCAACAAAAGAAAGTTCGACTCTTAACTTCGGGCCAACTCCTCATGCTCTATCGGGCAGAGGGGGCTTCGCAGTCGGAGGCAGACGCCGTAGGTGTTGCGCTGCGCAAACAACTCAAGCTCCTGCGTGATCCAGATGGTCAGCCCGTTCTGGGCGAAGCGCATAGGCGAAGCCATGCCGTGTTTCGATCGATGACGGACTATCGAAAGGAGTGGCAGTACGGCGATGCAGAGTGGGCTTTTATGGGAACTTCAGGAAATTGGCTGCATGATGGTCCGAAGTATCGGCAGCTTTTTTTGGACCCCAAAGCTCGGGGCATGCATGGAGCTGCCTTGAGTGTCCCATCGATGGCGACGACTTTGATCGTGCATGGAGCAGGGATTGCACCAGAGCGCATTGCCGAAACCAGCCTGATACATGCAGCCCCAACTTTAGCACAATTGATTGGTATCAAGCCGCCACGAGATTGTCTGGGTCAATCCTTGATTAAAAACCGGTCGCATTTTTGAGCGATACCCTCGTTGTTCATGTCTCGTCACGGACGGCCTGGATTCTTTCCTCGATGAGTTTGGGTGCTAGGCCTAATCGATGAAGAATGCGATTCAGAAGTTCCAAGGCACCTTCAACTTCCTCCGTGACCACTTCCTGGGCGCCTAGATTCAAGAGTTGGACCTTTTCACGCAGATAGCGGGTCCGCATAATGATCGGCACCTCTGGCGCGACCCGCTTTGCTGTATGCACCACTCGCTCCGCTGCCTTGGGATCGTCCATCATGAGAACCAGCAACTTTGCCGATTCCAAATGCGCATGGCTGAGTGCTTCGCTACTCGTAGCATCGCCATAGAAAACTGGCAATTGAAGGTCCTTGGCCTGGCGGACGATTTCCGCGTTCAATTCCATCACGATATGTTCTATGCCGCAGGCACGCAGGGCTTTGGCAGCCTGCTGACCCGCAAGACCAAAACCAATGATAATCACATGATCTTTGGGGTGCCGGAAGCCTTCATCAAAATCATCAATGCTGCGAACGCCTAAGAGTTTTTCAAGTGGAGCCAAAAGCCTTTCCCCAGCTGTAACATGTGGTGCCATACGCAGCAGGATCGGTGTGAAAAACATGCTTATAAATCCAGCCGCGAGCAATGGACTCATTTGGGACTCATCCACTAACTTGGTTTCCATGGCAATCTTAGTGAGAACAAAGCCAAACTCACCGAATTGGGCCAAGCCTACGCCAGCAAGCCAGGCAACTCGGGCTGGAAATTTCATGATCATGGCAGCGCATGTCGCTACCAAACCTTTAACCATGATAAAGCCAAAGAGCATCCAAGCCACCA
>JBGSRE010000430.1:0-3272 GCA_041737755.1 Oligoflexus sp. | reverse complement strand
TGGACGGCAAAATCAAAGGTTACTACACCAACGGCATAGAAAGAACCTTGGGCTCCATGGCCTTGGCGACTTTCGAAAATGTTGATGGCTTGATGAAAGCGGGTCGAAATCAATACTATGCCACTTTGGACTCTGGCTCGCCGCGCATTGGTTCGCCTCAGTCGGGAGTGAGAGGGTCAATCTATGCTTCCACTCTTGAGGAATCCAACGTCGATATGGCTCAGCAGTTTGTCGAGATGATTCGGAGTCAGCGTGGATTCCAGGCCAACTCTCGATCGATCACCACAACGGATAGTATGATTGAAGAAGTGGTGAACATGAAACGCTAATAAAATGAATTAGCGAATAGACTCCAGATAACGTAATCGGGTTTCGATTATAGTTCGAACCCGCGCGGCAAACATTTCGGGGGTTTCCTCCGGCAAAGGCCAGACTCTGGGCAACACGTCCAGAATCAGGTGAGCTGGACGAGGAATCCCCGAATTTTTTAGCATCATATCACGTGTTCCACAGAGAACGACGGGAGTGATGGCGACCCCCTCATCCATGGCCAATCGAAAGGCACCGGATTTAAATTCGCGAAGATTTCCATCCTCAGTCCGGGTTCCTTCTGGAAAATAAAACATCGACACACCGCGGCGAATCCATTTTGCACTTTCCCGCAGGGCATTGACGCTGCTATTACGATCGCCGCGTTTGATGGAGACATAGCCCGCCGATTTCATCGCTGTACCCAGGCAGGGCAGCCGAAAAACAGTATCTTTGGACAGCCAACGGAACTGGGCACGGGTGAGATAGATAGCACCAATGTCAGCCGAACTCTGATGGTTGGCGACCAATACCACCGGTGGCTCACCTTCCTGCGGGAGATTTTCGAATCCGCTGTAACTCCATCGCCAGCCAGGTGCTGCATGCATGATGATGCGAGCCCAAAAAGATGCTAGCCAGTGCGCACCGTGGCTGAGGCGCTGGGGGTCAAACAGTTTTTTCCAAAGGACGATGACCAGCAGCAGGCAATAGTTGAACACGGTCGAAAGACAGAAGATGGACCAAAACACGAGGCCTCGGGCATAATCCTGACCTGGAAAAGACTGGCTATGAATCTTGATGGGCTTGTTCATGGTGTTAGATGGATGGTTCATGAAATGTTCTCCCGGCTTCCTGAACGAGATATTGCGCTATGCTTGATTTTCCTTTGAAAGGCAAAGTCGCTTGGCTTGAGCCAGTAAAAACCACTGCCGTGTGATCGGTCTGGCTCACGTCCTGCAACTGATTGTAAACGAGGTGTGAAAGCTTATATTTTTGCAGATAATCCTGCACAATCGTATCCCGCTCATGAGTGTTGGCAGCAACTTCCAGTTTGAATCCTACTTTAAAGGCGAGTTTTTGACTGACTTCCGCAATGATTTTTGGAGTGCGAACGAAGTCGACTTTTAACTCATCCTTGCTGCGAACCTTGCCTGCCTGCTTTTGAGTCGGAATAAAATCCAAGACCGAAGCCGCAAACATTGCTCCATCAATGCCTGCACCAGCGATGTTTCGTACCGCATCCATCATGGACTCATTGGTGATGACATCGGTCAAAGTCGAAAAGCAAAGCGGACGCACGGGACATGGGCCTGCAACGACATGAACGCGATGCCCATATCGATAGAATTCTTCGACGATATGACTACCAAGAGCGCCCGAGGAATAGTTGGAAATATAACGGATATCATCAATGGGACCGCGGGTTGTGCCCATGGTGACCAAGAATTTTCGCGACTGGGCTTGATTGAGCAGATGAGCGATCTGATCGGCAAGCTGCTTGGGATCAGGAAATTTCTGTTTGCCCTCTTCTTCCCGAGCGGTCAGGACCGTGCAGAAGGCGCTGATCTTTTGCAGATTGAAAGCCACCATCGGACTTTGCATGAGGCTATCGTGCATATTGGGGACCAGGATCACTGGTTTTTTTTGACCCAAATACGAAGCGACGAGGGCTGTTGCCGGCGAATCCGTCAGCCCTTGAGCAATTTTACCGATTATGTTGGCAGAAGCTGGTGCAATAATACAGGCATCATGGGAAGCAATATGGGAGGCATCGCCTTCAAATCGGGTTCGTGTGGGATGAGCAGCAGCCCAGGACAGAGCCGTTTCTGTGGTAAAAAGGGCGCCCCCTTGGGTCAGCCAGGGATGAACTTCCGCGCCGAGCCGCCGAAGAGCGCGAAGGAAACGCACACTCTCCACAGCCCCAATAGAGCCGGAGACGATGACATCGAGCGTTCGGGATTTCAGCGCTTCTGAAGTTTGACTGACATACAGATCGTTGGACGCCATTGCAGCCCCTATCTGGGAATAAGAGAGACTTTTCCACTCGCAAGCAAAGTGTGTACTGTTTTGAATATAGGGCTTGGTGCCAATTCGTCAAATGCTTCGCGCATCTTTCCCATAAAACACAGAAATGAGTTCTAGAAAAAGCAATGGGGCTGAACGACAGCACGTTTCTTACAGAATGTGCGGTTGTTCAGCCCCAGCCCAAACATCAAAATCCCAAGGAAACCTTAGGCTTTTGCTGCTTTTTGTGCGCGCTCATTGGCGTTTGGAACATTCAGCGGCAAACTTGCAGCTGTCGATCCGACGATACGCAGTTTATTCTTGCGCTTCTTGCCGGCTCGAGCCTTGTTCATTGCGCGTCTAACTTTGGATTTTTTAGTTGGGGAAGCCATGTTTTTTCCTCTCGACAGTCAACCTAAGCGTATAGGTCGGGGGAGCTTAGTGGAAATCAAAGGGGCTGTCTAGCGCAAATCCAGGAGTCCATCAGCTTTCATATATGTCAAAAAGATATTGTTAGCCACTTGATTTTTCGCTTTAAAGTGTGCCCGGCACGCATTGCCTTCGCCGGTTCGTCAGGTATGATGAAGCGTTTGAACGTGTCGTTAATTAAGTATATTTGGCGGAGATGAGTATGCGGTTTTTCAAAGTCTTCATGATAACGTCCCTCTTGTTTTTACTCGGCCAGGCTCAGGCCCAAGGTGCAGATCCTGTCGATAAGAATTTCGGCGGCCCTTATATCGGCGGACAGATGGTTTTGGGCCAAGGCCTGAAAGTCGGTAATGGCTCGCCAGGTCCAGCTTATCTGCTCGGCGCGGATATTGGCTATGGCATCAAACGCGATACCTGGGGCCGCATTGAGCTGGGTGTGGAACTGTCGACGGGTAAGGCTTCTTTCACCGACAAAAGCAGTTTCGGCGACATCAAAGACGATTTGGACCTGTACTCCGTGATGATGGTCA